>JAQFVJ010000006.1 GCA_029439525.1 Caballeronia sp. BR6202001591004 | reverse complement strand
GCATCCGCTTCGAACGGCTCGCCTTCATCCACGTGGCCTTCATGAAAATCGCTTGCTGCATCATATATGCTGGCGACAATTGCGAACGTCATTTCGTTAAGGCCTCTAAGACGCCTCGCCCGATCCGGCACAATGATCGCTTTGCATCCCCGATTAACCGCATTCAATGACCTTCCTGGCCGATCACCCTGATCTAGCCTGGCCACAACACGAATTGCAACAGTCGACAACGACACAAGACCCGTACATCGGACTGGAATCGCTCGACGACGCAGCCGTGAAGGCTTGGGTCGGTGCCCAGAACCATCGCACCGAGGCCGCATTCGGCCACACGCCAGACGCCCGCTGGCTCGCCGCGCGTCTGGAACAGGCCTACACGTCGAAGGACCGCATCGTCGCGGCATCGCGCTACGGCGACTGGGCCTATAACACCTGGCAGGACGACGAACATCCGCTCGGCATCGTGCGCCGCACGTCGTGGGCGGCGTGGCTAGAAGGCAAGCCGGAATGGGACACCATCCTCGACGTCGACGCGCTCGATCTGAACACGAATGAACAGAGCGATACCCGCTGGGCGCTCGCCGATTTCGACATGCTCTACCCCGCTTACGAGCGCGCGCTGGTCAGCCTGTCGCCGGGCGGGTCCGATGCCTGCATGGTGCGCGAGTTCGACATCGAAACGAAATCGTTCGTGGAAGACGGCTTCGCGCTGCCCGATGTCGGCAAGCACGATATTTCGTGGATCGATCGCGACACGGTGTACGTCGGCTGGGACGACAGCAAGGTCAACGCAAAACCCGCGCTGACAACCTCGGGCTTTCCGCGCCAGTCGCGTCGATGGAAACGCGGCACGCCGCTTGCGAATGCGCCCGTCGTGTTCGAAGGCACACGCCGCGACGTGTCAGCGGGCGTGGACTACGATCCCATCGAGAAGCTCCATCTCGCCTCGCGCGCGGTGAGCTTCTACGACACGCTGCATTACTGGCTCGACGAATCCGCGAACGAATGGCGTCAATACGATCTGCCGACGCACGTCGACATCGAGCACTGGGAAGGCTGGCTGTTCGTCACGCCGTGCAAGCAATGGAACGCGGGCGGGCGGCGTCATGCGGCGGGCACGCTGACCGTCATCCGCCGCGACGCGTTTCTCGCCGGCTCGCGGCAATGCACGGCGTTGTTCGTGCCGTCCAAGCGGTGCGTGCTTGCGGGCACCGACTTCACGAAACACTGGCTGATCGTCTCGCAGATGGACGACGGCACGCCGCGCGTCACGCTGATGCGCCCGCCCGCCGACTTCGGTGCCGCGTGGGAATCGCGCGATTTCGCGCCCGATGCCAGCCAGTCGTGGGTCGATTCCATCGACGGCGAGCGCGACGACACCGTGCTCATCCGCGTCGAGCATTTTCTGATGCCGCCATCGCTCTACCACGCGGATTTGGCTAGCGACGCGCCGTGGCATCTGCTCGCCCGCCTGCCCGCCCAGTTCGACGCGATCGGACTCTCGGCCGTGCGCCGGCACGCGATCGCGCAAGACGGCGAGCGCATTCCCTACTGGCTGATCGGCCGCGACGTCGACACGCACGCCGACACGCGAGCGTGCCTGCTCTACGGTTACGGCGGCTTCGAAGTCGCGCTCGATCCGCAATACGAAGCGACGACGGGCATCGCCTGGCTCGAGCGCGGCGGGCTGTACGCGGTCGCCAACATTCGCGGCGGCGGCGAGTTCGGCCCCGACTGGCATCAGGCCGCGCTGCGCGAGAAGCGTCAGGTCTCGTTCGACGATTTCATCGCGGTCGCGCAAGCGCTGATCGATTCCGGCGTCACGACCGCGAAACAGCTCGCGATTCGCGGCGGCAGCAATGGCGGCCTGCTGGTCGCCGCGTGCCTGGTGCAGCGGCCCGATCTGTTCGGCGCGGTGTTGTCGGAGGTGCCGCTCATCGACATGGCGCGCTTTCATCTGCTGTTGCAGGGCGCATCGTGGATCGACGAGTACGGCGACCCGGACGATGCCGACGACCTGCGTCATCTGATGACGTATTCGCCATATGAGAACGTGAAGCCGGAGGTGGCGTATCCGCCGGCGCTGTTCACGTCATCGACGAGCGACGATCGCGTGCATCCCGGCCACGCGCGCAAGATGGCCGCGAAGATGCAGGCGCAAGGCCACGCGAACGTCTGGTATCAGGAAACGGGAGAAGGCGGACACGGCGCGGGCGTCGAGCCGGAAGCCGTCGCGCAGGCGGAGGCGGCGGCGTTCACGTTTCTGGCGACGACCATCGGACCGCTGAAGTAACGCGGCGCGCTCAGACCTTCACGGGCGCCGCATGCGGGCAGCACCAGCGTGCGCCCGGCGAAGGTCAGCACGCCGCACACGCCGGTCACGATCTCCATGCCGTGCGGCGAAACATCGTGGAACAGCCCGACCGCGAGGCTCGACAGCGCGCCGAGCGAGAGCTGCATCGCGCCGAACACGGCGGCGGCCGCACCAGCGTTGCGCGGATAGCGGTGCATCAGTTCGGTCGTGCAATTGGCCGACAGCAAACCCACGACGCCGACCACGAAGAACAGGCACACGATGATCGACCACAATCCGCCGAGCCCCGTCAGCGCGACGAGCGCCACCGCGAGCGATCCGGCCACGCTCACGAACGACGCGGCGGAAATCAGCTTCATGGCGCCGATGCGGCCGACGAATTTCGTGTTCAGCACATTGCCCGTGATGATGCCGATGATGTTCAGCCCGAACAGCGGCCCGTCGAGTACTGCGGCCTGACGTGGAAATAGTCGATTTAGACAAACGGCGTGGCAATAATTATACGCGAACATCGACGCGAACGCCATGCCGCGGCACATCATGTGGCTCCACGTTACCGGATCGGTGAGCAGGTGCCCATAGGCCGCGAACGACTTGCCGATCGCCGCGCTCGCGCGCTTTTCCTTCGGCCAGGTCTCGGGCAAGCGCAGAAAGGCCGTAACCGCGCACACGATGCCGAACAGCGTCAGCGCGATGAACACCACACGCCAGCCGCCGATCAGCGGCACGAGCAGCGGGCCGATCGACGTGACGATGGACAGCATCGACAGCACGCGCGCCGGGTCGGTCGGTCCGTGTGCGTCGCGGGCGATGGCGCGCACCGTACTGACACCGCGCCCGCGCCGAGCGCCTGGAAGCGCACGATCACGAGCGCGTCGATCGACCACGCCGCCGCGCAGGCGATGCTCGCCACCGCATACAGCGCGATGCCGCCGAGCAGCACCGGGCGTCTGCCGTAGGCATCGGACATCGGGGCCGTACAGCAGCATGCCCAACGAAAAGCCGAACATGAAGCTCGTAAGCGTGCTCTGCGCGGCGGCGGGACTGGTCGCCGCCAGCGACGGCAGGCTCGGCAGGTTATCGATCGACAGCGGGCCGCAGGCGGCGAGCGCGCCGAGCAACAGGATCAGCCGGCCATCGGGCCGGCGTCGGGTGGTGTCGGGCATCGAATTGGGAAAGGTTATTAGATTCGCTGCTTTTGAGAATTGTACGCGACGGTTTGTCGCGATCCGTCCCCTTCGGGCTTTACGCCTGCGTTAAGCTCGGCTGCGCCAATATCGACCGATGACCGCCTTCCTGCTGAGGAGCCCCAAGAAGTGGCCGTGGCCCGACTTGCCCGATGTCGCGCGCCGCGTCGCCGCGGGCGAAGCCGTCGCTGATGTCTGGGGCTGCGGCACCGCGCGCGGCCTCATGCCGGGTGATCGCGTGTTCGTGCATCGCGTGTCGCAGGAATTGAAGGGCGTGTTCGCGTCGGGCTATGTTACGCGCCGCGCGCGCCCCACGAAGTGCCTGATACGGCGAGCAAGCGAGGCTACCGGCTGTGCATCGATTTCGTCTACGACTGGCTCGTCGATGCGCGCGAACAGTTCGTCGTCACGCGCGACGAATTGCAGGCGCATCCGTTCTCCGGATGCGCAGATGTCCGACACGCTCTCAAGCCGATCGCCGAAGGCGCGCTGGAGAGAGGTTGTGCGCAGCGCACCGGACGGCGGCCCAGTCTCGGCGTACCAGCCATTGCAGATAAGCCCGACTGAGCCGCCCCGATCCGGCCGGTTCGCAACGACTCCGGTACAATTTCAGGTAAGTTTTCGCGTCGAACCGCGGCATCGGACCGCGCCACGGCAGCCCGCTTTCGCAGCGCCGCTCGCCGCATCCGGCGGCACGCGTTTGCCGCGGCTCACGCATCCACTTTGCGCACAGGCCTTCATCCATGTCCAAGAATCAAGCTCTCTTCGAACGCGCCCAGCGGACCATTCCCGGCGGTGTGAACTCGCCAGTGCGGGCGTTCCGCTCGGTCGGCGGCACGCCGCGCTTCATCGAACGCGCGCAAGGGCCTTACTTCTGGGACGCCGAGGGCAAGCGCTACATCGACTACATCGGCTCGTGGGGCCCGATGATCGTCGGCCACGTTCATCCCGAAGTGCTCGACGCCGTGCAGCGCGTGCTCGCCAACGGCTTCTCGGTCGGCGCGCCGACCGAAGCGGAGATCGAGATCGCCGAGGAAATCTGCAAGCTCGTGCCGTCGATCGAACAGGTGCGCATGGTGTCGAGCGGCACCGAAGCGACCATGAGCGCGCTGCGTCTGGCGCGCGGCTTCACGAACCGCAGCCGCATCATCAAGTTCGAAGGCTGCTATCACGGTCACGCGGACAGCCTGCTCGTGAAGGCCGGCTCCGGCCTGCTCACGTTCGGCAATCCCACCTCGGCGGGCGTACCGACGGATATCGCCAAGCACACCACCGTGCTCGAATACAACAACGTCGAGCAACTGAACGAGGCGTTCAAGGCATTCGGCAATGAAATCGCGTCGGTGATCGTCGAGCCGGTCGCGGGCAACATGAATCTCGTGCGCGCGATGCCCGAGTTTCTCAACGCGCTGCGCGAGCGCTGCAACGAATACGGCTCGGTATTGATTTTCGACGAAGTGATGTGTGGCTTCCGCGTCGCGCTCGGTGGCGCGCAGCAGGTCTACGGCATCAAGCCGGATCTGACGTGTCTGGGCAAGGTCATCGGCGGTGGCATGCCGGCGGCGGCCTTCGGCGGGCGCAGCGACATCATGGCGCATCTCGTGCCGCTGGGCGGCGTCTATCAGGCGGGCACGCTATCTGGCAATCCGATCGCCGTCGCGGCGGGTCTCAAGACGCTGCAACTGATCCAGCGCCCCGGCTTCTACGACGATCTGGCCAAACAGACGCGCAAGCTCGTCGATGACCTCTCCGCCGCCGCGCGCGACGCGAAAGTGCCCTTCTCCGCCGATTCGATAGGCGGCATGTTCGGCCTGTACTTCATGAACCGCGTGCCCGAGAGCTTCGCGCAGATTCAGCAGGGCGATACCAAACGCTTCAACGCGTTCTTCCACGCGATGCTCGACGCGGGTGTGTACTTCGCGCCGTCGGCATTCGAGGCGGGATTCGTGTCGAGCGCACACGACGATGTCGTGATCGACGAAACGCTTGCCACCGCGCGCGGCGCGTTCGCGTCGCTCGCCGCCTGATGCGCGCACGCGGAGCCGCGATGTTCTCGCAAACCGACTTCACCCACATGGAGCGCGCGCTCGCGCTCGCCTCGAAAGGCATGTACACGACGCCGCCGAATCCGCGCGTCGGCTGCGTGCTCGTCAAGAACGGCGAAGTGATCGGCATGGGCTTTACGCAGCCGGCCGGTCAGGACCACGCCGAAATCTGCGCACTGAAGGACGCGCGTTCGCGCGGCAAGAATCCGCGCGACGCGACGGCCTACGTGACGCTCGAGCCGTGCAGCCACTTCGGCCGCACGCCGCCGTGCGCGCATGCGCTGATCGAGGCGCGCGTCGAAAAAGTCATTGCCGCGATGGAGGATCCGAACCCGGCGGTGTCCGGGCGCGGTCTCGCCATGCTGCGCGATGCGGGCATCGACGTGCGTTGCGGATTGCTGTCGACCGAAGCGCATGAGATGAACATCGGCTTCGTGTCGCGGATGACGCGGCGCCGCCCGTGGGTGCGCATAAAAGTGGCGGCGACGCTTGACGGCCGCACCGGCCTTCCCTCGGGCGAGAGCCAGTGGATCACTGGCGAAGAAGACGCCCGCGCCGACGGCCACGCATGGCGCGCCCGCGCCTGCGCGATCCTGACCGGCATAGGCACGGTCCGCGAGGACGATCCGCAACTGACGGTGCGCGCGGTCGACACGCCGCGCCAGCCGCAGCGCGTGCTGATCGACAGCCGTCTGGACGTGCCGCTCGCCGCGCGCATTCTGGACGGCGCGCCACCGTGGATCTTCCACGCCGCCGATGCCGACCCCGCGCGCATCGACGCGCTGCGCGACAAAGGCGCGGAACTCGTGGAACTGTCGAACGAGCACGGCAAGGTCGATCTGCCCGCGCTACTCACGGCGCTCGCGAATCGCGGCATCAACGAACTGCATGTGGAAGCGGGTCACAAGCTCAATGGCTCGCTCGTGCGCGAAGGCTGCGTCGATGAACTGCTGGTTTATCTCGCGCCGAGCCTGCTCGGCAGCGCGCCCGGCATGTTCGACTTCGCGCCGCCCGAGACGCTCGACGCGCGGCCGCATCTGAAGTTTCACCGCATCGACCGGCTCGGCGACGATCTGCGCATTCTCGCCCGCTTCGCCGAAGCGAAAAGCGTCACGAACGAACTGCGCTGATCGTCGATCCAGCGCTACAAACACAAGGGAAAGCACGCGATGTTCACAGGCATTGTCACGGCGCTCGGCCGCATCGAAAAAGTCACCCCGCTCGGCGCGGGACCGGAAGCAGGCGTTCGTCTCACGGTCGCGGCGGGCGGTCTCGATCTGGCCGATGTCGAACTCGGCGACAGCATCGCCATCCAGGGCGCGTGCATGACCGTGGTCGAAAAATCGGCCGGTGCGTTCGATGTTGACGTGTCGAGCGAAAGCCTCAACAAGACCGTCGGCCTCGGCGATGCGGGCGTGGAAGTGAATCTGGAAAAGGCGCTGCGCGCGCACGACTGGCTGGGCGGGCATCTGGTCTCCGGTCACGTCGACGGGCTGGGTGTCGTGTCCAAGTTCGAGCGCGTGGGCGAGTCGCACGAGTTGCGCATCGTCGCGCCGAAGGACATCGGCAAATTTCTGGCCTACAAGGGTTCGATAACGGTGAACGGCGTAAGTCTCACGGTGAATTCAGTCGAGGATCGCGCGGACGGCTGCGAGTTTTCGATCAACCTGATTCCGCATACGGTCGAAGTGACGACGCTCAAGGCGCTCTCGGCGGGCGCGAAGGTCAATCTGGAGATCGACCTGATCGCGCGGTATGTGGAACGGATGATGAGCGCGACGTAGGGAACTCGCGAGGCCCGCGCCGCGCGCCGTTCCATTTGCCGGGGCCGGATGAAGGCTCGCGGCAGCGGCGAATCGACAGCAGATACACGGTCTCGCCCGCGTCCAGATACCAGACCATATTCGCCGGCGTTCGCGTCCTCGAATGCGTATTCGCGCACGTCGCTTCGCATCGGGGCGTCTGTTTCGGTCATGCATGACCTGCAGCGCTTCGCTGAGGAACGCCGCGTCGGCCGCATCCGGCCGGTCATCCAGCAGACGGCGGCCCGAGCGTCATCACCTCGTCCTGTATGAAGTCCATTAGCCGGCCGAAATCCGCTTCATCGGCCTGCCCGATCTCCGCGAGCCGTGCCGCGAAATGGCTCGCGACGCGCACCGTCGCGCAGATGTCCTCGCCGACTTCGATCCGACCCCTTCCTTTTGTTTGCGGCGCGTCGAGTTCAGTTCCGAACATGTTTCAGCATCCTTTCTCATGTGTTGAAGTGACGCCAGTTTGCCGTTCGCCGCGCGCCCGCGCCATTCAGCCAAATGGCATAGGCCAAAAGAACGGTCGGGTACGCGCCGATTTCAACGACTGTCCATCGGCCGTGGCGTAAAATACGCCCTTTCCCAAACCGCACCGAACGGGACGCCATCATGCAGCTCGCCTCCACTCCAGAGATCATCGCCGAACTCAAAGCCGGCAAGATGGTGATCCTCGTTGACGAAGAAGACCGCGAAAACGAGGGCGATCTCGTCATCGCCGCCGAATTCATCACGCCCGAAGCGATCAATTTCATGGCGAAGCACGGTCGCGGCCTGATCTGCCTGACGCTCACCCAGGAACGCTGCAAGCTCCTGAACCTGCCGCCGATGACGCATCGCAACGGCACGCAATACGGCACTGCGTTCACGGTGAGCATCGAGGCAGCGGAAGGCGTGACGACCGGCATCTCGGCGTCCGACCGCGCCCGCACCATTCAGGCGGCCGTCGCGCACGACGCGCGTCCCGAACACATCGTCCTGCCGGGCCATATTTTCCCAATCACCGCGCAACCCGGCGGCGTGCTCGTGCGCGCCGGCCATACCGAAGCGGGCTGCGATCTTACCGCGCTGGCCGGCCTCACGCCCGCCGCCGTGATCTGCGAGATCATCAAGGACGATGGCGAGATGGCTCGCCTGCCCGATCTGATCGAATTCGCGGAGCAGCACGGCCTGAAGATCGGCACCATCGCCGATCTGATCCACTATCGCAGCCGCACGGAATCGATCATCGAAAAGGTGTGCGAGCGGACCATGCAGACCGCCCACGGCCCGTTCCGCGCGGTGCTCTATCGCGACGAGCCGACGCGCTCGCCGCATATCGCGCTGGTGCGTGGCACGCCGTCGCCGGCCGTCGAAACGCCGGTGCGCGTGCACGAACCGCTGTCGGTGCTGGATCTGCTCGAAATCGGCTCGTCGACGCACTCGTGGACCATCGACGCCGCGATGAAGGAAATCGCCGAACGCGATCTGGGCGCCATCGTCATGCTGAATTGCGGCGACACGAAGGAGCATCTCGTGGACATATTCCGCGCCTTCGACCAAAAGGACAAGGCCGCCGAACTGAAGCGCCGCCCGATCGACTTTAAGACCTACGGCATCGGCGCGCAGATTCTGCGCGATCTCGGCGTCGGCAAGATGCAGGTGCTCGCGAACCCGCGCAAGCTCGGCAGCATGTCGGGCTATGGCCTGGAAGTGACCAGCTTCGTGCCGATGCCCGGCTGCCCCGCGCCCGCCGACACGACGATCGCCAAGCTGCGCTCGGCCTAAAGCCGCGCGCGCACTCAACCCCTTTCCAAACCAACGGAACTCATTCATGAAAATCGGACAATACCAGCCGAACCTCGACGGCGACGGCCTGCGCATCGGCATCGTGCAGTCGCGCTTCAACGAACCGGTGTGCAATGGCCTGGCCAACGCGTGCATCGAGGAGCTGGAGCGTCTCGGCGTGATCGGCGAAGACGTGCTGCTCGTCACCGTGCCGGGCGCGCTGGAAATTCCGCTGGCGCTGCAAAAGCTCACGGAATCCGGCCAGTTCGACGCGCTGATCGCGCTCGGCGCGGTCGTGCGCGGCGAGACGTATCACTTCAAACTCGTGTCGAACGAAAACGGCGCGGGCATCTCGCGCGTCGCGCTCGACTTCGGCATTCCAGTGGCCAACGCGGTGCTGACGACCGAGAACGACGAGCAAGCCATCGCACGCATAACGGAAAAAGGCCGCGACGCCGCGCGCGTGGCGGTCGAAATGGCGAACCTGTCGGTCGCGCCCGAACGACTGAGCAGCGACGACGAGGATGAAGATGAAGACGAAGAAGACGAGGACCGTGCATGAAGAGCGCACGACGCCGTTCGCGCGAACTCGCGACGCAAGGGCTTTATCAATGGCTGCTGTCGGGTGTGCCCGCCAGTGAGATCGACGCGCAACTGCGTGGCACGCAGGGCTTCGACAAGGCCGATCAGGAGCATCTCGATGCGATCCTGCACGGCGTGATCAAGGAATCGGACGAATTGTCCGGCGCGCTGCAACCGTGTCTCGATCGGCCGATCGAACAATTATCGCCGGTCGAGCGCGCTGTGCTGCTGGTGGCGGCGTTCGAGTTCAAGCATCACCTCGACGTACCGTATCGCGTGATCATCAACGAAGCGGTCGAACTGACCAAGACCTTCGGCGGCTCGGACGGCTACAAGTACGTCAACGGCGTGCTCGACAAGCTGGCCATCGCGCTGCGTCCGACCGAAGCTCAGGCGCGCGGGCGCCAGTGACATGAACCACGTCTCGGAACCGCTGATCCGCCTCGCATCGCGCGTCGACGCGATCGAGCCGTTCTATGTGATGGAGCTGATGAAGCAGGCGCACGTGCTGGAACGCGCCGGGCGCGACATCATCCACATGAGCATCGGCGAGCCGGATTTCACGGCGCCCGAGCCGGTCACGCACGCCGCCGCCGATGCCCTCGCGCGCGGCGTCACGCAGTACACGAATGCGCTCGGCATCCACGCCGCTGCGCGAGGCGATCGCGCAGCACTATCCCGGACGCGTTCGGGCTAACGGTCGCGCCGGAGCAGATCGTCGGTGAGCGCGGTCAAAAAGCTCGCGCAGAATCTGTTCATTTGCGCATCGGCACTGGCACAGCATGCGGCGCTGCTGGCGTGCTTCGAGCCGGACACACTCGCGATCTACGAAACGCGCCGTCTCGAATTCAAGCGGCGGCGCGATTACGTCGTGCCGGCGCTGCGAACGCTGGGCTTCTGCCGGTCGTGCCGGACGGCGCGTTCTACGTCTATGCCGATGTGACGGGGGTGAATCACCCTGCCGCCGGGCAAGAGCGAAGCGCTCACGCACGCGGCACGATGCGGGCATCGTGCTTCGTGCCGGGCGAGAACTTCGGCTTTTACGCCAAGGACCGCTACATGCGGCTGTCGTATGCAACATCGCTCGCGAAGCTGGAGGAAGAGCGGTGCAGCAGCTCGGTTCCTTGTTCAGCCGATAAAACAAAAAAGAGCACCCTCGGGTGCTCTTCTCTTTTGCATCTGAAGAAAATACGCGGCTCTGACCTTAAGCGCCGAACTCCACCGAAGTCACATGCTTCGCTTCGCCATCGCTGCTGTTGTCGGCGTTGCTGCCATCCTGCGATGCCGCCTTCTTCGCATTGTCGATCGTCACGTGCACGCGCTTGTTCACATCTGGCACGGTCGATGCCAGTACCTGCTTCGGCGCGGCCTGAACCGGCGCCTGCGGCGCGTTAATCGTCACGTTGCGGCCGCGCGCGACATCGCGAAGACGGGCCCGCTCGGCCATCCACCTTGGCGCCGTAGCCGCCGTCGTCCTAGCTCGTCGAGCCGACGTAGTAACGCAGGCCGCGACCGAACCGCCGCGCGCGATGCAGTCCAGCACCAGCGCACCGACCTTGATGTTGGTGAGCGGATCGAGCGCCGCGTTGGAGCCGCCGAAGTACTGGAACTTGTCCGAATGCACCTTCGACATGACCTGCATCAGCCCTTGCGCGCCGACGCCGCTTTCCGCATACGGATTGAAACCGGATTCGATCGCCATCACCGACAGCAGCAGGAGCGGATCGAGACCGACTTCGCGGCCCGTATCAAACGCCGCGCGCACCAGCGCGCTGACCGGTTCCTGCGCCACGCGATAGCGCCGCGCGATGAAGCTGGCGACCAGTTGCTGCTCGCGCGTCGAGACCAGCACGCGATCGTCACGCGTATCGGCGACGACGCGCAGCAAGGGGGCGCTGGCCAGCATGCCGACGGACGGCATGGTGCGCGGATCGAGCCCGCTGGGCGACACGGCAAGGCTGATGCCGCCGGTCAGCTGATGCGTGCTGCTGTCGTCGCTGGCTGCGGCGCCGAGCGACGGCGTGGCGCTGAGCGCGCCGCTCGGACCAATCTTTGACGCCATGTTGGCGGCGAGGTTCGCGGGCAGGCCGGCGTCGTTCGACGAATTCGGCTGCGGATGCACCGCCGAGAACGGCGGCAGCGGCTGGCCGGCAAGCAGGCGCGCCGGACCCGCCTGAACGGCTGCGGAAACGAAAGGCATGACCCTTGCGGCGAGCGTCGTGCGCCACGAAGGAAGCAACCAGAGCACGAGTGCCGACACGACGGCGGTGCAGCCGATCAGGCTGAACAAATGGTGACTCATACGGCGTCCACGACGTAACGCGATGTGCACAATCTGCGCGGCGCGGGTGTCGGAACCCCACCAAATTGAAGCTGAAGCGTTCATCGATGCTCCCAATGTTGCATGATTAGCGCAGGTGAATACGAATAGAGCCCATATTCGATGCGCAAATCAGACACCGCTCGCTTAGAAGCAAGCGTAAGCGGCATCGGGGATACGGCATGCGCCGTCTGGAAAGCCGAACCGGTGAACTACGCCCGGCGAGCGCGGCACGAACGACATGCCTCATGTGCGCAGATGGCTTTCCACGCAAAAAAACCGGCGCTGAAAAACGCCGGCATGACAACCAGAAGCCATGAGTCGCCGGGCAGGTACGGCGCAGGCAACTCATGTGCGTCTGAAGAAAGACCTGAGGCTGTGGTAAAAAGTTGCAAAACTTACAATGGATGTGCACGGATTCCAGCAGGGTTTAATGATCCTTCAATGCTACTTGACGCAGTTTTGATTACCACAGGTTATATGGAGTGGTGTTTTTGCTGGGTGACGCACCTTCCATCGGCGATTTCCAGCAGATTTCGCTGAATGTCATCAAACGTACCGACGCATACGTATGTAAAATCAACAATTGCCAAGCGCGCAGCCTCCAGGCCTTTTTCGTTCCCACTTAATCGTTTCTTCGCGGGTGCGTTCAGAGGCGCCCTCGAGTCTCCTTCCGACCATCGATGAAATACAAAGATCTGCGCGACTTCACTGCCCACCTCGAAGCCCTCGGTGAACTACGCCGCATTCGACAGCCCGTCTCTCCCGTTCTCGAAATCACCGAACTCTCCGATCACGTTCTGCGCGCGAGCGAGCCGTCCTTGCTCTTCGAAAAACCGACCGGCCACGACATGCCGGTGCTGGCGAACCTCCTCGGTACGACACGGCGCGTGGCGCTCGGCATGGGCATCGAGACCGAGCCTCAAGCGAGCGGCGCCGATGCCAGCCTCGGCAGCGATACCGCCGCGCTCGGCTCACTGCGCGATGTCGGTCCTGCTGTCAGCGCTCAAGGATCCGGAGCCGCCGAAGGGCCTCAAGGACGCCGGCAAGCTGCTCTCGCTCGCCAAGGCCGTGTGCGACTGGCCCCGAAGTCGGTCAGCGCGCCGCCTTGTCAGGAGATCGTGTGGGAAGGCACGGATGTCGATCTGAACCGCCTGCCGATCCAGACATGCTGGCCAGGCGATGCCGGACCGCTGCTCACCTGGGGTCTCACCGTCACGCGCGGACCGAACAAGCCGCGCCAGAATCTCGGCATCTATCGGCAGCAACTGATCAGGCGCAACAAGCTCATCATGCGCTGGCTCGCGCATCGCGGCGGCGCGCTCGACTTTCGGAAATTCGCGCTCGCCAATCCGGGCAAGCCGTATCCAGTCGCGGTCGTGCTCGGCGCCGACCCCGCGACCATCCTCGGCGCCGTGACACCAGTGCCCGATTCGCTCTCCGAGTATCAGTTCGCCGGTCTTCTGCGCGGCTCGCGCACCGAGCTCGCAAAGTGGGTCACGCCCGGCGTCGATACGCTACAGGTGCCGGCGCGCGCGGAGATCGTGCTCGAAGGCTTTATCTATCCGCAGGAAGGCGATGTACCGCCCATGCCGGAAGGTGCGCCGCCACGTCCGTCGAAGGGCGCGTCCGCGCAATACGAGCACGCGCTCGAAGGCCCGTACGGCGATCACACCGGTTACTATAAACGAGCAGGAGTGGTTTCCGGTCTTCACCGTCGAACGCATCACGACACGATGCGCCGCGACGTCCTCTTCCATTCGACCTGTACCGGTAAACCGCCCGCCGAGCCCGTTGTGCTCGGCGTCGCGCTGAACGAAGTGTTCATGCCGCTGTTGCAGAAGCAGTTCACCGAGATCACCGACTTCTATCTGCCGCCCGAGGGATGCAGCTATCGCATGGCCATCGTGCGATGAAGAAGAGCTATCCCGGCCACGCCAAGCGCGTGATGTTCGGCGTATGAAGCTTCCTGCGGCAGTTCATGTACACGAAGTTCATCGTTGTCATCGATAGACGTCAACGTGCGCGACTGGAAGGAAGTCATCTGGGCAATCACCACGCGCGTCGATCCGACCCGCGACACGGTGATGGTCGACAACACGCCGATCGACTATCTCGACTTCGCTTCGCCCGTAGCGAGACTCGGCTCGAAGATGGAACTCGGCGCCACCAACAAATGGCCCGGCAAGACCTCGCGCGAGTGGGGCCGCCCGATCGTGATGGACGCGGCAGTCAAGCGTCGCGTCGACGATCTGTGGAAAGAAATCGGAATGGATAAATCATGATCGCGGCCACGCTCTATCGAGGCGACATCGTCGAGAACACGCACGCGGCGCACGTCGCCGTGGTCGATGCGCACGGTGCGCTACTGCATTCGTTCGGCGATCCGCATCGCGTAACGCTGCCGCACTCGGCCGGCCGCCAAGCCCGCGCAGGCGCTCCCCGTGATGCAAACCGGGGCACTGGACGCTTCGGCTTCGACGATGCCGATCTCGCGCTGATGTGCGGCTCGCATAGTAGCGAGGCGCACCACTCGAACGCGCTCGCGCGAGGCGCTCTATCCGGCCAGCGCGCCGCCCGTCGAAGGCGAAGCCGATACGACGACGCCTCGCCAAAGCCATCTCAAGAGTTTTGTGCGCGGATGCCTGCTGGTGGTGTCGTCGCCGAGCGCGATTCTGTGGTTCGCGGCGGTCGGCGGCGCGCTCATCGCAAAAGCGGGTGCCACAAGTCCGATAAGCGCATCGGTGTTTCTGATCGGCTTCTTCTGCGGCGGGCTGGGATGGACGATCTTCATCTGCACGGCTCGCGAATCACGGGCGCAAGCGCGCCGGCACGAGTCTGCTGCGCGCGTGTCACGTCATGTCGGCGGTGCTGTTCACGTATTTCTCGTATAGCGTGATCGTGAACGGGTATCGCGATTTGATCGTCAACGCGGCGTCTTGAATCGTCGAGCGCAAGAAGAAAAAAGCGATGCAGAGTCTGCATCGCTTTTTTGTTTGAACCTAACGAAGCCGTGAATCACGGTGCCAGTATCCCGGGCCGGGACGATAATACCCGTGGCGATAGTAACGGTGACCGTAACCGCCATAACCACCGACGATCGCGGGCGGCGGCGCATAGACGACAGGCGGCGGAGGCGGCGGTGCGTAATACACTGGCGCGGGCGGTGCGGCATAAACCGGATACGCAGGCACCCCGATGCCTATTCCCACCGACACATGCCCTTGCGCCACGCCGATACCACCGACGCCCAACGCAGCAGCGAGCAACAGATTGATCTTTTTCACTTTCATTCTCCTCGCCGATATCGGCCGGTCCATCCGGCACGAACAATGGTACCAATTCAACTTATCCAACTTATCGAAAAAGCACATTCGTTGCAGAAGCCATTTGTTGCAAATTGCAAATTCCTTAACGCGATGACATGAATGAAAGGAGCGTCGCGTGCCGCCACTCGGCTGATTGGCCTATTCTGTTTCCTATCCTGCCAGTTTTGCGTGAATCACACCTTGTGCAACCGTCTCGAAATGGCAACACCGTTGCATTTGCGTCCGGATATTTTCGTGCACCGCCCTGCTAAACACCTTCAATATTCTTTCATTCCGCCGTCAGACGAACGCTCGCACGGCGCTCGACAACGTCCCCAAGCAGCATCGAACCCGTGATATAGTGACGTCTGGCGCCCCATCGCAGCGTGGATGGCGGGGAAATCAGGCGCCGCGGACAAGATCGATCGCGACGATTTCGGCATGACACTCCGGACGAGAGAACCAACAATGACCAAGGTCAGCTATCAGGATGCGCGTCGCCCGACCGGCTGCTTCGGCATCGATAGTCGCGGCTCGTGCGCCCGGCGTCCTGTCGTGCTTTGCCTGAGGCGCTAGCGGCGGCGCTTCCCCACCCGGCTTTTTCCCTTACCGACCCGCCGGGCTCACCCCGCGCATGCATTGAAGAGGACCCGAGATGTTCGGCGACGTCGCCCGTTTTCTGCTCAATACCGTTTTCACCCTGTTCGGGGCGGCACTTTTGCTGCGTGCATGGATGCAGGTCGTGCGCATGCCGCCCTACAACCCCGTCTCGAACGCCGTGATGCAGGCGACCAACTGGATCGTGCTGCCGCTGCGCAAAATCCTGCCCGGCGGCAAGATCGACTGGGCGAGCATTCTGGCGGCGTATATTGCGGCACTGGTGTATATGACGCTGATGATCGTGTTCGCCGGCGTCGACCCGACGATCATGCTGCCGATGATCTTCCTCGTCGCGCTGGCTGACCGTCATCAAGTGGACGCTGAACCTCATCATTTAGATGACGATCCTGATGGCGCTTCTGTCGTGGCTGAATCCGCAGTCGCCGGCAATGCCACTGCTTTATCAGATCACCGCGCCGTTCCTCGATCCGCTGCTCCGGATTCTGCCGCGCCTGGGGGGCATCGACATGTCGCCGATTCTGCTGTTCGTAATCATGCAGGTGTTGCTGATGGTGGTGGCGACGCGGGTGGCGGTGTCGATGACCCTTTTCGGGATGTGAGCCCCAGCAGCCGGGGATACACTTAAAATATTTGGGTCACGCGGGCGTTGTATAATGGTTATTATTGTAGCGTCCCAAGCTACAGACGTGGATTCGATTCCCATCGCCCGCTTCAGCGTCATCCAGCTTCAGCATCACCGCAGCATTCCAGCGAAAGCCGCCTTCCGGGCGGCTTTTCAGTTTCCGGCGTCCGTTTTGCTCTTTCGGCGTCGAACGCCTCTCGCACCGATCAGCCTCACCATGAATCACAATCCCAAAGATCAGCAGCAAGAAGACGACACCGCGCAGAACGATGCGTCCACCCTGCATCATCGCCGCATCCGCAGCTTCGTCACGCGCGCGGGCCGTGTATCGCCGGGACAGCAGCGCGCCATCGATGAACTCGGGCCGCGCTTCGTCGTGCCTTACACGCCGAATGTCATCGATTGGGACGCGATCTTCGGCCGCTCGGCGCCGCGCGTGCTCGAAATCGGCTTCGGCATGGGCGCGACCACGGCGGAAATCGCGGCGACGCGTCCGGGCGACGATTTCATCGGCGTCGAAGTGCACGAGCCGGGCGTCGGCGCGCTGCTCAAGCTGATTGGCAAGCAGGAACTGGGCAGTATCCGCATCCTTCAGCACGACGCCGTAGAAGTGCTCGAGCACATGATTCCGCCCGCGAGCCTCGACGGCGTGCATATCTACTTTCCCGATCCGTGGCATAAGGCGCGTCATCACAAGCGCCGGCTGATCCAGCCAAAGTTCGTCGCGCAACTCGTATCGCACATTAAGCCGGGCGGTTATATGCATCTTGCGACCGACTGGCAGAACTACGCCGAGCAGATGCTCGAAGTGTTGTCGGAGGAACCCGCGCTGGAAAACACTGCCGACGGCTACGCGCCGCGCCCAGATTTCCGTCCGGTAACGAAGTTCGAGAAGCGCGGATTGCGCCTCGGACACGGCGTATGGGATCTGATGTTCCGCCGCAAATAAACAGAACGGTCAGAAGCACAAACGCCACAGCAAGCCGTGGCGTTTTCACATGTGCGCGGAAAAACCAAGCTCAGTCGGCCCAGCTCAATCCACCGCTGTAACCGACGATCAGAATCAGCAAGCCGAAGCCGATGCGATACCACGCGAATGCCGAGAAATCGTGCGACGCGACATAGCGCAGCAGCCAGCGCACGCAGATGAACGCGCTGACGAACGCCGTCACGAGGCCGATCGCGAACAACCCGCGGTCGTTGACGGAGAGCGTCTGCGTCTTCCCGTTGACGGAGAGCGTTTTCCAGTACTTCACCATTTCATAGAGCGTCGCGCCGAAGATGATCGGGATCGCGAGAAAGAACGAAAACTCAGTCGCGACGCGCCGATCCAGCCCGAACAGCATGCCGCCGATGATGGTCGCGCCCGAACGGGACGTACCGGGAATCAGCGCGAAACATTGCGCGAGCCCGACCTTGAACGCGCCCTTGTAGGTCAGATCGTCGACCGCCTGCACGCGCGGCGGCGCGCCGCGATCGCGCTGGCGCGCTTCCACCCACAAAATCACAACGCCCCCGACGATCAGCGCGATCGACACTGGCACCGGCGAGAACAGCACCGACTTGATCGACTTCTCGAGCAGCAATCCGAGCACGATGGCCGGAATGGTCGCGATGATCACGTTGACCGTGAAGCGACGCGCTTCCGGCCGCGACGGCAGCCCGGCGACAATCGAAACGATCCGCGCGCGATATTCCCAGCAGATCGCCAGAATCGCGCCGAACTGAATGACGACATCGAAAGTTTTCGATTGCGCGTCGGTGAAGTTGAGGAAACTTCCGGCGACGATGAGATGCCCCGTGCTGGAGACCGGCAAAAACTCGGTCAAGCCTTCGACGACGCCCAGAATGAGCGCCTTAATCATGAGGATCCAGTCCATCCTTCTGCCCTTTCGCTTTTATCGGCGATTGGTTTGAAGCACGATGCGCGAAGATTTCGACTTACTTCTCGACGATCTGAACGCGTATGCATTTTGTAAGGATGGTGATTGTACCAGGTTCGTAAGAAACACCGGAGAACTGAAGTTCTTCGGGCTTGAAGGTGTAGATCGGATAGCGATCGAGCAGTTGGGCCGCGAGTACCGCGCCGCCGGCGGCGATCTGCTGGTTGTACGGCGCGGCGTCGCCTGTGAACTGCGAATCGTCGACACTGGGCGAAACGAGCACGACGGAGCCGCTCTGCGCGTCATAGCCGAGTTGCGTCGACAGCGTGAACGCGCCGTTCACCGGATTCGGTATGAAGGGCGTGGCCATGCGTGCATCGACGTGCACGGTAACGCGGTTGCGATCCGGCGACATGCCGACGACCGGATTGCTCAGCGCGATCTCGGCGATCTGCGAAACGGTGCGCTGGATCGGGAACTTGCGGGCGACGGCTTCCTGGACTTGTTTTGTCGAAAAATCGTAGTGGTCCGGAATGAAGGGGAAGATCTTGGCGGCGTGGGCCGTTCGGGTCATTGCGAGCGTGGGCAACGCAGCAAGCGTGGCGAGCAGAAACCGGCGCTGTTGCGGCGCGGTGCGACGGGTCATGCGTGGTCCTCCGGGAGATTCTTATTCGATGTCGATGCGCACGGCGCACAGTTTAATTGTTGGACAGGCAAACGTCAATGCAGTTGCGTCTCGACTTCCAGCCGCGCAATCCACTTCAACGCATACTCCCGCGGATTCCCCGCACATTTCCCGCGAAGGCTGCAGTCCGCTGCAACACGCAGGCCTTCGCGGGTCGCCGAAAATCCTTCACCGCAAATCTTCGTCGAGTTCCCGCGCGCTTGCCGTTCGGCATCCCCGGAATCGGACTCGAAATAGATGGCGCGATGCAGCACGCGGCGCAACCTTCGTGGTACGCAATGAGGTAAGGACAAAGCAGAAGACATAAGCAAAACGCGCAAGCACAACCAGAAAACTCGCATTCTCCCATGTCTTTTCCTTGCGCTTCGTCAAACGACTGCGACCTTATCTCGCAAAGCTGCCACACTTTGCCTCTTTAAACTCGACGAAACGTACAAGGCTCGCGCCGTCATGACACTCGCCGATTTCCTCTTCAGCCCGGACCTGCTCGAGCGCTACAGCGCCAACGGTCCGCGCTACACGTCCACGCTACACGTCGTATCCAACCGCCGTCCAGAGTTCACCGAATCCTTCGATCCCGCGCATTACCTTCAGGCCGCAAACGAAGGCGCGCCGGACGCCGACCTGTCGCTTTACTTTCCACGTTCCGTTCTGCGACACTGTCTGCTTCTACTGCGGATGTAACAAGATCGCGACGAAAAACCGCGCGCCCGCCCGTATCTCGACCGCATGAAGCGCGAACTCGCGATGCAGGCGTCGCTCTTCGATACTGCGCGTACCCCCGGTCACGCAACTGCACTGGGGCGGTGGCACGCCCACGTTCCTGTCGCATGCCGAAATGCGCGAGCTGATGACCGCGACCGCCGAACACTTCACGCTCGTCCGCGACGATCGCGCCGAATACTCGATCGAAGTCGATCCGCGCGAAGCCTCGGCCGACACCATCGCGCGCTGCTGCGCGAACTCGGCTTCAATCGATTGAGCCTCGGCATGCAGGACTTTGACGAACGCGTGTAGCAAGCCGTCAACCGTATCCAGCCGCGCGCGATGACCGAAACCGTGCTACACGCCGCGCGCACGGCTTCCGTTCGGTGAGCGTCGGATCTACGGCCTGCCGCATCAGAGCGTCGAGAGCTTCATGTGCACGCTGGATGCGATGATCCAAATGAGGCCCAATCGCGTGTCCGTGTTCGGTTATGCGCACATGCCCGCGCTCTTCAAGATGCAGCGGCCAAGATGCAGCGGCAGATCGATGAAACCGCGCTGCCTTCGCCGGCCGTGCGTCTCGCGATCCTTGAACGCGTGATCGAACGCATGAGCGACGCGGGCTATGTCTACATCGGCATGGACCACTTCGCGCTGCCCGACGACGAATTGGCGCGCGCGTATCGCGCGGGTACGCTGCAGCGCAATTTTCAGGGCTACAGCACGCACTCGGACTGCGATCTGATCGGCATAGACGCATCGTCGATTGGCAAGGTCGGCGATGTCTACGCGCAGAACGCGCGCGATCTCGAAGGCTATGCGAGCGCGATCGATGCGGGACGGCTCGCCATCGCGCGCGGCGTGAGTTTGAGTCACGATGACCTGCTTCGGCGCGATGTCATCGTGCGCATCATGTGCGGCGGTCCGCTCGACTTCGCGATGACCGGAAAAACGCACGGCGTCGACTTCCGCTCGACCTTCGCCGATGAACTCGCGCGCCTCGCGCCGATGCACGACGACGGTCTCATCGACATGACGCACGACGCCATCCGCGTGCTTCCCGCCGGAAGGATGCTCGTGCGCAACATCGCCGCGGTGTTCGACCGCTATCTCGGCCAGGCGACGCTGCAGCGCTTCTCGCGCACGATCTAGGCCGAATGGCATAAGCCGCCGATCATTCGAGTATTCATGATTGTCTGGCATAGAATGGCAGGCACCTCGAGCGCCCGCCTCTCACGCTTCCATTATTGAACGACGCGCTCGTCCATTTCAATCGCCGATGTGCGGAAGCGCGCGCATCGCGTCCCGCATTCCGAAACGTTCAACGCACTGCACGACGCCATGTCCACCACTTCGCCGCAGTTCGCCCCGCTTGCCCAACTCGCCGCCGATCTCCGCAGCGGCCGTACGACCAGTCGCGCGCTGGTCGAGACGGCGCTCGAGCGCATCGCGGACCCGTCGGGTCAGGGCGCCGCTGTTTTCATGCAGGTCGATGCCGATCACGCCCGCGCCGCCGATGCGCACGACGCTTTGCGCCGCGCGGGCACGGTGCTCTCGCCGCTCTCGGGCATCCTCGTTTCCATCAAGGATCTCTTAGATATCGAAAGCCAAATCACGCACGCCGGTTCGCGCGTGCTCGCCGATGACCCGCCTGCGCAGAAAGATGCCGTCGCGCGCCTGCGCCGCGCGGGCGCAGTGATCATCGAGCGCACCAACATGAACGAGTTCGCGTTCTCGGGCGTCGGCCTCAACCCGCATTACGGCACGCCGCGCTGTACGGCCTCACCGGTTTCAAGCCGACCACGAGCCGCATTCCGAAGCAAGGCGACGTGCCGTTGTCGAAGACGCTCGATTCGTTCGGCCCCAACGCGCTGAAAGCGCGAGCGCCGCCGATTACATCGATCTGTGCGAGATGCGCGCGGCAATCATCGAGGAAGCGCGCACGACGCTCTAGCAGCGGTTCGACGTGCTGTGCCCGACCGCGTGCCGGTCGGGCCCGCCGCGCATCGCGGATCTGGAGCGCGACAACGCCCATTTTCACACGCTACAACGGTCTCGTGCTGCGTAATCCGCAGACTTTCAATTTTCCTCGATGCGTGCGGGCTGTCGGTGCCGTGCCATCGTTGCGGCGACGCGCTGCTGTCGATCGGCCGCGCCGTCGAAGCAGTGCTCGACACGACGCGATAACGCGCGGACGAACCGGCGCGCTAATACGCATCCGGACGGTTAATGTTTTGAATTCGGCGTTCGCGCTAGAATTCTCCGCGACATCACGCAACTCAGGTACTTCCTTCTCGAATCGTTGCGACCCAATGAATAAATCTTTGAATCACTTGACGATGCATCAGGATGATCGCGTCCTGCGGCGCGAGCGGCGTTTGCTGACGCTGCTCGGTCTCGTTTCGCTCGGACTCGTCGGCGGCGCGCTGTATCTTCAGATCTTTATGAACGAGGATCCCTGCCCGCTGTGCATCATCCAGCGCTATTTCTTTATTTTGGTGGCGGTCTTCGCGTTTCTCGGCGCGGGGTTCAATAACTGGCGCGGCATTGCGCTGCTGGAAACGCTGGTCGTGATATCCGCGCTCGGCGGATTGGCGACGGCCGCGCGACACGTCTACTACATCCAGGCGCATCCGGGCTTCAGTTGCGGCTTCGATGCCTTGCAGTCGGTCGTCGACAGCCTGCCGCCCGCGCGCTGGCTGCCCGAGGTCTTCAAGGTGGCCGGACTCTGCGAGACGCCCTATCCGCCGATTTTCGGCCTGAGCCTGCCGCAGTGGTCGCTGATCGCGTTCGCTGCGATCTTCGTGTTCGTGCTGCTGAGCCTGCGCACCAAGCCCAAGCTGCGCGCCGCCGTGCGCTAATCCCGCAAGTTCCTGCGAATCCCCGCCGCGCGGGTGTTTCAGCCGCTCGCGCGCGCTCGTCACGCATTCGCGCGGCGTTCCCCTTTCGCGCATCAGCACATTCGCATCATCTTGATATCGGCCCGACAGATATTGAGATGCTATGGTCGAACCTAGATGGCGATCTACGTGCGCGCAGTCCGTTTAGTTCCAAGGCAGCCGAAGTAAGTAAGTGTCCGAACTTGCGGGTTCCGACGCGTTCTCCAGCAACCCACGAAGTGAACGGAAACCGCGTAACGCGCGCCTGGTCCGCAATGTCTTCGGTTCTCTCATGACAACGCAAACCATCCGATTCTTTCGGCACGGCGCCGTGCAAGAGCTCGCCGGCGTGCCCGCGCTACGCGCACGATGCTCCAGCATCTGCGCGAGAGCGCACTATGCACCGGCACCAAGGAAGGCTGCGCAGAAGGGGATTGCGGCGCGTGCACGGTCGTGATCGGCGAACTCGACGGTCACGGCGAACTGGCACTGAAAGCCGTCAACGCGTGCATCCAGTTCCTGCTGACGCTCGATTTTCCAAAGCGCTCTTCACCGTCGAAGCTTGCGCAACGCGGACGGCGCGCTGCATCCCGTTCAGCAGACATTGGTCGATTGTCACGGCTCGCAGGCTTCGTCATGTCGATGTTCGCGCTCTATCACGCGCACCCGGCGGACGCCGGGCTGCCCTCGCGCGATGAAATCGCCGCCGCGCTGTCGGACAATCTGTGCCGCTGCACGGGCTATCGGCCAATCGTCGATGCCGCCGCAGCGCATGTTCGACTATCTGCGTCCGGCGTTCGATATCGAAGGCATCAAGCAGAAGCTCGCGGCGCTCAAGCGTACGCAGACCTTCGAATACCACGCGCCCGACGCACGCGGCGAGGCCTTCGGCGCACCGACGTTTCACGCGCCCGTCACGCTCGGCGAATTCGAGCGCCTGCGCACAGCGAATCCGAATGCGCGGCTGCTCGCAGGCAGCACCGATGTCGGCTTATGGGTCACCAAGCAGTTCCGCGATCTCCGCGACATTCTGTTCATCGGCAACGTCGAGGAATTGAAACGCATCGAGCGGCGATGCGCAATCGCTGACCATCGGAGCGGCCGTATCGCTCGAGGACGCGTATGCAGCGCTGTGCGCCGATTATCCCGAACTCGCCGAACTGTGGACGCGCTTCGCCTCGCGTCCGATCCGCAACGCGGGCACGCTCGGCGGCAATGTCGCAAACGGCTCGCTCATCGGCAACTCGATGCCCGCGCCCATCGCGCTGAATGCCGACATCGTGCTGCAGAAAGGCGACAAGATTCGCTCGATGCCGCTCGACGCCTTCTATCTCGGCTATCAGAAAACCGCGCTCGAAGCGGGCGAATTCGTCGCGGCGATCCGCGTGCCGCGACCGCGCGCCGATCTGCGCTTTCGCACCTACAAGATTCCGGCCGTCAACGACGCGCCGGCGACATTCAACGTCGCGCTCTATCGAAAGAAACGACAACGCCGAGCCGACGATTTTCCGCTCGAAGGCGGTCGGCGAGCCGCCGTTGCTGCTGTCGTTTTCGGTGCTGCTGGCGATTCGCGCGGCGATCGCATCCGTCGCGCCCGATGCGGAGAATGCGCCCGCGCTGCGCGCGCCCGCGACGTCCGAAGCGATTCTGGACGCGCTGGAAGCACTGGAAACGCTCGCTGTCCGAAACGACGAAGCCATCCCGGAAACTAGCGCCTGCGACGACAACACGCGCCGCCACGATTTTTTACGGAGCTTACTCGATGCAAGTTTGGCTGAACAACCTGCAACACCTGCTCGCGCACGGCAACGCCGTCGTGCTTGTGACGGTCGCGCGTGTCGCAGGCTCCGCGCCGCGCGAGCCGGGCACGAAGATGATCGTCACGCGCGAGGACGCGCGCTACACAATCAGCGGCGGCCATCTGGAATGGACGGCCATCGAAACCGCCCAGCAAGTGCTAAAGGACGGAATGCGCAGCCCGCGCATGAGAAGGCTCGAGCGTTTCGCGTTCGGTCCGAATCTCGGTCAGTGCTGCTGCGGCGCGGTGGTACTGCCGTTCAAGCGACTCGATGTATCGTACCTGAACTGGATGACGACGCTCAACAAACGCACCACGCAGGGTTTGAGCACGGTACGCAGCGTCTCCTTCGCGCCGATGCCCGACGCCGTGATGCTCTCCGATCCCGAACTGGGCGCGGCCGACTCCGACTGCCTCTTGTGGGACGGCGCCGGTTTCGACGAAAGCGGCGCCTTGCTGACGGAAACCATCGCGCCGCGCGACTTCCAGGTCGTGCTCTTCGGTGCGGGTCACGTCGGCGCGGTGCTGGTGCGTGTGCTGGCCACCTTGCCCTGCCACGTGACCTGGGTCGACGAACGCGACGCGGCCTTCCCTGCCGCGCAGTCGTGCCGGACAACCCGTATTTCATCGTGACGACGCATAACCACACGGTGGATCTCGCGCTGGCGGAATGCATTTTCCGGCGCGGCAATTTCGCGTTCTTCGGCATGATCGGCTCGTACACGAAGAAGAAGCAGTTAGAGCATCGGCTCGTGGCGCGCAGCATCGATCCGGCAAAGATCGAGTGGATGGTGTGTCCGATCGATATCGACGGAATCGTGGACAAGGCGCCTGAAGTCATCGCCATTGCAGCGCCAGCCCAACTCTGCTGCAAGCGGTCGAAGCCAACGCACACGCGCGCGCGTCATCGTCGCAACAGACCGTCTGAAGCCACAGACGAACACGTAAGCCCCAACAGAAAGAAAGCCCATGAATCCCACACTCCGCCGACAAGATTGCGCGCGCACCGAAGGCGGAGCTGCATATCTATATCGAAGGCTCGCTCGAACCCGAGCTGATCTTCGAGCTGGCCAAACGCAATAACGTGAAGCTCGCGTACGATTCCATCGACGCACTGCGCGCAGCCTACGCGTTTACCGATCTACAATCGTTTCTGGACATTTATTACGCGGGCGCGAGCGTGCTTCTGCACGAGCACGAGCAGGACTTCTACGACATGACGATGGCGTATGTCGAAAAAACCCTCGCCGATCACGTCACGCATACGGAGATCTTCTTCGATCCGCAGACGCATACGGAACGCGGCGTGTCGATCGATACGGTCGTCGCGGACATCGAGCGCGCGCTCGCCGACGGCGAAAATCGCGGCCTCACGTCGAAGCATCTTGTACTTCCTGTGCCATCTGTCCGAGGAAGACGCGCTCGCTATCTACGAAGCCGCGCTGCCGCTGTTCGACCAGTACAAGCATCGGCTGATCGGCGTCGGTCTCGATTCGTCGGAGCGCGGTCATCCGCCGTCGAAATTCGAGCGCGTGTTTGCCAAAGCGCGTGAACGCGGCCTGAAACTCGTCGCGCATGCGGGCGAGGAAGGTCCGCCGTCGTATGTGTACGAAGCGCTCGATCTGCTGAAAGTGGATCGCGTCGATCACGGCGTGCGCAGTATCGAGGACGCGACGCTGGTCGCGCGTCTGGCCGATTTGCGCATCGCGCTGACCGTGTGCCCGCTGTCGAATCTCAAGCTCTGCGTGTTCTGGGCCGGCGTGATCTTTGCCGTGCTGGTCATCTTCAATGCGCGCACGCTCGTCGTCGACGCGATTCCGGCCAATCTGCGGCACGCGGTGTCATGCGGCATCGGCCTGTTCATCAGCCTCATCGGACTGGTAAACGCGAAGTTCGTCGTCTCCGATCCGGTAACGATCGTGCATTCGGCATGGCTCAATCCGGTGGTCATCACCTTTCTGGTCGAGCTTGCCGTGACGACGATTCTGGTCGCGCACAAGGTCACCGGCGCGTTGATGATCGGGATCGTGTTCACGCGACCCATCATCGCGATTCCGATCGGCCGCTTTTACGGCGATGGCACCGCGTACTGACCGTTCATCTTCGTGATGCTGTTCACGTCGTTCTTCGACGCGCTCTCCACCTTCATGGCGATTTCGGAGGCCGGCAAGCTGTTCGACGAAAACGGCAATCCGCGCAACATCCGTCAGTCGATGATGGTCGACGCCTTCGTCGTGCAGAAGTCGGCGACGGGTCGCGCGAAGGAAATCAACAAACCCGCGATGATCCACATCGCGGCCTTCTCACTCGTACTGCTTTCGCAGTTGTAGTTTTATTCATAGAAACGGAGACGTTGCATCATGACTCAGACCGCCTACCGCGCCCAGTTGCTGACCTTCCGGGAAGATCCCGCGCATGCCGCTGACGGCGCGGTCTATGAGGCCGACTGCCTTCTGATCGTCGAGGACGGCAAAGTGGTCACGGCGGGCGCGTATGCGTCGGTCCGCGACCAGCTTGCCGCCGACGCGACCATCCATACCATGCGCGACAAGCTGATCGTGCCGGGTTTCATCGACTCGCACATTCACTATCCGCAGACGGACATGATCGCGTCGCCCGCACCGGGTTTGCTGCCGTGGCTCAACACGTACACGTTCCCGACTGAACGCGGCTTCGAGAATCCGCAGATCGCGCGGGAAACGGCGAGCTTTTTCATCGACGAACTGCTCGCGTGCGGCACGACAACCGCGCTCGTCTATTGCACGGTGCACAAGCAGTCAGCGGACGCGTTCTTCACCGAAAGCGAAACGCGCGATCTGCGCATGGTCGCGGGGAAGGTGCTGATGGATCGCAACTGCCCTGAGTTTCTGCGCGACACGGCGCAATCCGGCTATGACGACAGCGCCGAACTCATCGCGCGCTGGCATGGGCACGGCCGTCAGCATTACGCGCTGACGCCGCGTTTCGCGCCGACTTCGACGGAGGCGCAGCTCGAAGCGTGCAGCACGCTCGCGCAGCAACATCAGGACGTGTTCATCCAGACCCACGTCGCGGAAAACACCGACGAGATCAAGTGGGTCGAGAGCCTGTTTCCGAGGAGGCATCGCAGCTATCTCGACATTTATGATCACTATGGCCTGCTGCGTCGTCGCGCGGTGTACGGTCACTGCATCCATCTCGACGATACTGACCGTCAGCGCATGGCGGAAACCGGCGCGGTCGCGTCGCACTGCCCGACGTCGAACCTGTTCCTCGGCAGCGGCCTGTTCGATTTCGAGAAAGCTGGCGCGTCAAACATGCCGGTCGCGATGGCGACGGACGTCGGCGGCGGCACGTCGTTCTCGATGCTGCAGACGATGGGCACCGCGCACAAGATCGCGCGCCTGACGGGTCATCATCTGACCGCGACGCGCATGTTCTGGCTGGCGACGACGGGCGCCGCGCGCGTGCTCGAACTCGACGACAAAATTGGCACGCTGGCCGCCGGCAGCGACGCGGATTTCGTCGTGCTCGATCCGGCCGCGACGCCGCTGCTCGCGCGCCGCACGTCGCGCACGGAATCGCTGGAAGAACTGCTGTTCGCGTTCGCGCTGCTCGGCGACGATCGTGCGGTGTTCGAAACGTATGCGGCCGGCAAGCGCGTGCATGCGCGCGACACGCGCAAGACGGCGAAGTTGGAACTGGCGGCCTGACGCTTTATCCGAAGCGTTTCTTCGGCAAAAGCGCTCTTCTCCGGAACGACGCTTTTTTGTTTGCCAGACCACGCGGCGCGCGCAGTTCCCCTCGACGATTTGAGCACTTTTGTTGCATTCTCGTTATAAAGTGCTGGTTGTATCGCGTCATCATGAAGCTCGCCGCCCGCCTTTTTCGTTTCGTCGTGCCGTTCGCGCTTGCATCGTTCGGCACGTTCGTCCACGCCCAGCCGATCGAAGCGCCGCTCGACTGCAAATCGAACGCGCACGATTTCATCGCGCCGCTCGCGGAAAATCACCTGATCGACACGAAGCCGATGCGCGTCGAGCCGAACTTCGTCAACGCGTTCCGGCCCGCAAAGGGTGCGACGCTGACAGCCTACGGCTTCAAGGTATATGTGGCTTTGGGATATCAGAAAGACGACCCGCTTTTCGTGCACGGCAAGGACGAGCCGATCGCCGATTCGGCTTATGGCGTGATCGTCTGGGGCAGCGACAATGAGGTGCAGCAGAAAGTGCGCGCGGCAGGCAGCGACGCGGATGTGCACCACGTCGCGCCTTTTAATTACGGCGATTTTTTGTAAGCAGTAAGTCATGCTGTTCGGTAAAAATACCGATGCTCGCCAAATACTTTTAAAGCAGCATTTTCGCCTCTTATCAGTAATGCCGTACCAACTGCTGTTTTTTTCGGCACTCCAGCCTCGGAAACACGCAAAGGCATCAAAATTGACAAACCTCGATTACGGTGAGTATTTGCTGGAGGCTTCGCATTTGATAGTTTTATGAACTATTCGTTGAATGATAAAGCTAGGAATTGAGCAAACAAGCGTCGTATTCAATCTTTACGCCAAGTGGTGATCGCTGGAGCCAGCGACCTTCCACAAATATTGTTCGTACCGTTAAGGTCGTCGTCACATCCACTCCTGCTAAACCATTATCGATCGACCAGCCATTCGAGTTGACTGAGATACCAGGCGCAATGGAGAAAATGGGCTGCTATGTAGCAGCCGCACTTTTGAACAAATGGTTTCATCACGCGCCAAAAAACCAAGTATAGACCACGTTTCAAAAACGGAATGGGATCAGCGGCCTCCAATATGTTGTTCCAAGCGCGCGCACACGTCCTCGGGCGTGATCTTCGGGCGCGGCAGGTCGCCCGGCGTGCCCGTCTTGATCGACAGACGCGCGAATCGTGCGCCGTCCACATTCTTTGCATCGAAGAAACGATCGATCACGCCGATGTCGTCGCCGCCGAGCGCGAGCGCATAGCCGCACGCCGATGCGATCGATGCGAAATCAATCTCGCGCGCACCGTCGCCTGACCGCCGGTCGATTCGTGCGCGCCGTTGTCGAGCAGTAGGTGAATCAGGTTCGACGGACCGTACGCGCCAAGTGTCGCAAACACGCCCATGCGCATGAGCGCGGCGCCGTCGCCGTCGAGCGCGATCACGCGCAGATCCGGACGCGATAGCGCGAGACCCAGCGCCATCGGCGTGACGCAGCCCATCGAGCCAACGAGGTAGAGCTGATTCTCGCGGTCGTCGATGGCGTACAACTCGCGTCCGCAGAAACCAGTCGATGCGAGCACAACGGTCGAATCCTTCGGCGTATTGGCGATGACCCTGGCAAGCGCATCGTGACGCTACACGCGTTCGCCATCGCAGCGCTGCACTTGCGCCGGCTGCGACACCGAGCGCGCGCCCGACAAGCCGGTCTTCTTCAACTCGTAAGGCGCGACGCTACCCTTCTGCATGACGAGCGCATACGGACGGCCGGTGCTGTCCATAATACTCGGTTGCGCGATCGAGCGCCGGGCCGATCTGGTCCGCTTCCATCGGGAACAGCTCCCACGGAATCTCCATCGTTTCCAGCATCTGCGGCGTGATCGGGCCCATCAGCGCGTGCTGCGGTTCGTCATGCACGCCCGGCTGGCCGCGCCACGTGACGATCAGCAATTGCGGCAGACGGAACGTCCACGTTAGCGACGTCAGCGGACTCACCGCATTGCCGAGGCCGGAGTTCTGCATCATCGCGATGCCGCGCTCCTTTTTGCCACCGAATTTGCCACCTGAGTTCGCGCCGCCCAACGCGACCGCATCGCCTTCGTTCGCCGCCGACACGTAATGCAGCGAATCGTCCTGCAACACGTAATTGATGAATGGCGTCAGGAACGAGCACGGCACGCCCGCGTACCAGTCGAAACCCCGCTCGCGCGGCTTCGACGAACTGGGCGGCTTCAATCACGCGCGGTCTCCTGACCGATTGGCGTCTGGCCGTGCGCGGAATCGCCGGCGCGACGGAAGTCGTCGAGGTCGTTCACACCGCGCCAGTGACCGTGCACGTATTGCACTTCGATCTTCTCGCCCGATGCGATCAGCGCGTTGAGCAGCGCGGCCATGCCGAGCTTGTCGAAGTCGGCGCGCGCCTGCAGCGTTTCCAGCGTCGCCGCCAGACGATCGCGCGCGCCTGCGCGCACGTTGATCAAACCGATCCAGCGTCCTTGCGGCGCGCGGCCATCGGTCAGGCTCTGACCCGCACCGACGACGCTCTCCAGCCACACCTTCTGGCAGAACAGCGCGCGATCGTCGGCCATCGAGCAGTAGGCGAAATCGGTCGGCGCGTCGCCGGCTTGCGGCGTCTGCGACGAATCGACGACGACCGTGAAATCGCTCTCGGTTTCCACCAGATCGCGCAGGATGTCTGCGGAACAGCAGATCCCCGTACGAAATGACCGTATCGCCGCTCATGTGCTTCGCCGCGCACGCGAGCGACGCGAGTTCGCCCGTCGACTCGTGCTGCTCGTTGACGACCAGACGAATGCCGCCCTTCTCGATTGCATCGGCACGATAGCCGCCGACCACGATGATGTCGTTGATGCTTTCCTTCTTGAACGCTTCGACCAGATGAAGCAGGAGCGGCTTGCCCGCGACCGGCAGCATCACCTTCGGACGATCGGCAGTCACGGCTTCCAGTCCCGCGCCACGGCTCGCGGCAAGCACCACCGCGCGGCGCTTCTCGTTCGCGGCGGACAGATAGATGTTCTCGGCGGCCGAATACTCGTCGGCGTCTTGCAGACGGAAAATCTCGTTCACCGATGCGATGCGGTCTTCCATGTTGACGAGCGTCTCGCTGTCGTGGATTTCCTTGGCGATCGCCGCATCGCCGAAACCGAACCGCGAATCATCTGATTCGCCCAGATCACGCAGGAGATGCCCGCCTAACGGAACACGTCGGTCGGCGTGCTTGTAGTCTTGTAGTACTTGGTCGGCACGATGACGGCGGACCGCGCCCCGCCCACTCGCGCACGAACGTGAGAATTTCGTCGGGCTTCGAGAGCTTCGAGTGAGTCAGGATCGCGTCCGCGCCCGCCTGCCGATACGCCTCGGCACGCTTCAACGCTTCGTCCATGCCCCAGCCCGCGATCAGCGCTTCCACGTGCGCGACGATCGAAAAGTTCGGATCGCTTTGCGAATCCTTGCCTGCCTTGATCTTGCCGCAGAACTTCCATGTCGGCGAGCGGGTGCGCTTCGCTATTGATGAAGCTGTTGGTCTTCGGAAACTGCTTGTCCTCGATGCACACGCCCGCGATGCCGCGCTGCTCCAGCTTCTTGACGAGCCGACGCACGTTGTTGAAGTTGCCGTAGCCGGTGTCGCCATCGAGCAGGATCGGCAGATCGCTCGCGTCGGGCATTAATTGGAGGTTATCGACGACCTGCGTCCAGCTCTCGCCTCGTTGTTGTCCGCACGCCGAACTGCGCGGAAATCGACAGGCCCGAGCCCCAGATCGACTTGAAACCCGCTTCCCGCGCGATGCGCGCGGAGATGCCGTTGTGCGCTTCCATCAGAAATTCGAGGCGATTGCTTTGCAGCATCTCACGCAGGCGCAGCGTGCGCGAATAGCCGACGGGAATTTGTGTGGGTGCATTCATTGTTGCGAAGCTCCTGCAAACTGACTCAGCGCGTTGAGTTGCGGCAGCACTTCGGCCGCCGCGCGCTTGACGTGGTTCTGAAAATCGATTTCGATCCACGGTGCGCCGGTCACATCGGCGACATCGAACACGTGGGACGGGGTTCTGCACATTTTCGAGCAAGAGATCGCGCACGGCTTCCTCGGGCGGCATCTTCGCGCGGCCAGTCGCGACGTAGTCCGCGCAGGATTTCCGCGAGGTGCATGGCCGTCGCGTGATCGAAGCGGAAAAAGCCCACCGATTCGCTGATGGTGTCGTATTTCAGGCCCGCCGCGACCTGCTTGCGCAATTCGACCGGCACGCCGTTCTCGATGCACAGTTTCACCGGCTCGTCGCCCGCTTCGAAATCGCGGTCGATCAGCAGAGCAGGCGG
>JAQFVJ010000005.1 GCA_029439525.1 Caballeronia sp. BR6202001591004 | reverse complement strand
CGGCCCAGTGCGCCGCCGACAGCGCGAGACTGTAGAGCGGCAGCATCGCCGAATTGCCGAGATTGAATGCGGGGAGCGACGCCGCGAGCACCAGCAGCGAGCGATTCTTCAACAACACATGCATGCCGTCGGCCTTGATCTGCGAAGCGTCCTCGTCGTGCTTCGCGATGCCGCGCGCAAAATGCCGATGCACCGACTTCCGCGTTCCGCGGTATCCAGAACACCGACACGATGCATGCCGCACCCAAAGCCGCGCTCAGCGCGAAGATATACGGCATACCGAAGCGCGCGCCGAGCCAGCTCGACAGCAGCGCCGCCACGATATTGCCCGCATGATTGGCGACCTGATTGCGTCCGTACTGCCGGTCGAAGTTGTGCCGTCCGACGATGCCGAGCGTCAAGCCCGCGAGCGCCGGTCCCATCGCCGAGCTGCCGTAACGCCAGCAGGCGCGGCAGATTCAGACGCTCGACGAAACCGTAGCGCGAAATCACTTCGTAGCAGACCGCGCCGAGATCGCGTATTTCGATGCGTGTGTTCATCGACACGCGGCGCTGACTCTGAACGATTCGCGAAGATCACCACGGTCTGATGCAGCACGCGGTTGTGATGCACGTTGCTTTCCAGCGCCGAAGGCCTCGCGCCGAGCGTGTCGGGTACACCGGCCATACCCGACACGCGCGCGGGCGGCTCCGGTCCTTTCAGCACGTCGTGCAGAAACGCATCGAGCGGCGGCGCGGTCGAGGCATGCTGCGCGGCAAGCGCGCGTCCGGATGCCAGGTCGCCATCAGCACGGAACAGCACGATGCCGACCGCCACCGGAAACCAGCCGCCCTGCGAAATCTTGTGGACGTCGCGGCCACCAGCACGATGTCGACGGCAAGCAGCAGCACGCTCACCGCCGCCACCCCGATCCACGGCCAGCGCCACACGTTGCGCGACAGGCTCACCTATCTGCACGGTCTTAACCAGCACCGTCAAACCGACCGCGATGCCATAGGCCGAGGGTCAGCTTGTCCCAACTGCGGAACGCGAGCACGAGGAACATCACCGCTGCGAACAGCAGCGCGTTGACGGCGGGCACGCGCTTCGAGCGCGAGGTTTCGATCACGCGCAAACGCGGCAGAAGGCCGAGTTCGATGGCCTGACTCGTCATCGAGAATGCGCCTGAAATCACGGCCTGCGAGGCGATCACCGTCACGAGCAACGCGATCAGCACGGTCGGAATCATCGCCTACGACGGCGCCGCGAAAAAAACGGCTGTTGCTCGGAGCCGGGCTGGAAAAGCATCGTCGCGGTCTGTCCGAAATAGCCGATGATGATCGACGGAAAAACCACGAACAGCCACGCGAGACGAATCGCGGGCCGTCCGAAATGGCCGATATCGGCATACAGCGCTTCGGCGCCGGTCAGCGCGAGGATCACCGCGCCCGGCCATCAACGGATGCGCATGTACGAGCGCCCATGCCCAAATGGGCGACAGCGTGCGCAGCACATCGGGATGCTGAGCCGTGCGATATACGCCGCGACCACCGCGAGATAGACGAACCACAGCGCCATCACGGGGCCGAAGGATTTGCCGACGACCTCCGTGCCGCGTCGCTGAAACAGGAACAGCGCGATCAGAATCGCGGCGGCGAGCGGCACGATGTACGGATCCGAACTTCGCGCTCACCTGATGCAGGCCCTCTACCGCCGAGAGCACGGACACGGCGGGCGTAATCATCGAATTGTCGTAGAACATTGCCGCGCCGAACAGGCCGGCCATCAGCAGCCAATGCGGCTAGCGTCCCTGCTGTTCGTAGCCCCGGGGCGCACGAGCGCCATCAGCGCGACGATGCCGCCTTCGCCTTCGTTGTCCGCGCGCATCACGTAGCAGACGTATTTGCCCACCACGACGATGACCACGGCCCACACGATCATCGACAGAATGTGCCCATCACGATTTGCACGTCCACCGTGCCCGCTTCGCTCACCCCCTGACGCAGCGCATAAATCGGGCTGGTGCCGACATCGCCGAACACGACGCCCAAGCCCAGCATCAAACCGGGCAGCGCTTTCTTCTGCGTGGGCTAGCTGCGGTTCGTCGCGGGCGGTGCGGCCCGGGCGATACCGTTCGGCATCGTTCGAGGGGGAAGTCATCCGGAGTGGACTTGAACGGTCGTCTTTTGAACGCATAGCAAAAGACGTTCCCCATCGACGCAAGCGCGATGTGACGCTCGGAATGCGTTTTGCTGACATTGCTTACCCATGACACATACGCGACATCAAAACAACCTACGTTCAACAGGACCTTCGATGCAGGCCACCATCCTCGCGCATGAGAAACCAGCGGAAGCGGCGTCCGCGGAAATTCATCGTTTCACCTTCCGCCTCGACGACGAGTATTCAGGCACGCTGACCGATTCCATTTCCTTGCGGACCGCACGCGTGATCGTCGCCAGCTTGGGCGATGGCAATGCGTTCATTCAGATGTTGCGCGAGATCGTCGCCGCCGAGCCAAGACATTACGATGCGCTGGTCGGGCATACCTACATGGATCAGCATCGGCATTGACGACTGTCGAATGAAAACGCTCGCGCTCGCGTCGCTGCATCCGACGCAAATGACCCACGGCGAACGGCAGATTCGCCAGAAGGTCGATGCGTATCACGCGCTGAACAAACACGATCTCGAGATGGCAATCGCTGAAAAGCCCATTGCGGTCGTGCTCGGACCGCAAGGCAAAGCGTATGTGATCGACCATCATCATGTGACGTGCGCGCTCTTGCGTATCGATGTCGAGCGTGCGCCATTCGTGCTGGTGGCGGATCTGTCATCGCTGCCGGCATCCGAATTCTGGCTCACGCTGGAGAATCGATCGTGGACATGACCCTACGATGCTGAAGGCCGCCGCGTATCGCACACATGCCGACGCATATGTGGGACGCACAGAACGACGACTTCCGCAACCTCGCTGCCGCCGTGCGCGATGCGGGCGGGTATGTAAAAAGCACAGTGCCGCTCGCAGATTTCCGCTGGGCCGCGTTCTTTCACGCGCACTTCGTGCCTCCGCAAGACGATGCCGAATACGACGCGCTGATCGATCGCGCCGTGATGCTCGCGCGCAGCGATGCTGCCCTCGGCCTGCCCGGATTCATCGGACCAGAGTAGGCGTAAGCGCTTCGTTGGGTCCGGTGATTGCTAACGTGGTGGACTAAAAAAAAGCGTCCGACGCCCACCTTGATACGGTGCCAACGGAGAAGATACGGAAACGAGTGAGGATGCGCGCACTGCGCAATACGATCGGCTGTGCGTCTCGAAACAGACGAGCCGTCATCGTCATGATGATCGGCCTCAGCGCGAACATCTGCACGAACGCTCGCGCCGATGCGCCGCTCAACTACTTCCTGCATGCGAACGGCCCCGCCGCGCGACCGACTCTGTATCTCGGCTGAGCGCTCGCGGCATTGGTGGTCGCGATTGCGCTAATCGTTACGGGCTTGCTCATCGGCGTGCTGACCGCCGCCGTGCCCTGCGACTGGCAACTCACCGACACGTACTTCGTGGTCGCGCATCTGCATTACGTGCTGCTCGGCATCAACGTGTTTCCGGTGATCGGCGGCATCAGGTTTCCGAAATTCACCGGACGCATGATGAGCGAGCGCATCGGGCGGATCGGCTTCTGGATTCTGTTCGTGGGCTTCAACGTCGCATTCTTTCCGATGCATATCGCAGGTCTCCTCGGCATGCCGCGTCGCATCTATACGTATGTGCCCGACATGGGCTGGAACACCGTCAACATGATTATGACGCTCGGCGTGCTCGTGTTCATGTTCGACTTCGTGTACAGTCTGCGGCGCGGTCCGGTGGCCGGCAACAATCCGTGGGATGCGCCCACGCTCAAATGGTCCACGCCTTCACCGCCGCCGTACAACTTCGCGGTCGTGCCGCGCATTGCGAGCCGTCATCCGTTGTGGGAAGAACGCATTGCCGGACAGATGCGCTCGCAACTCGACTACGGCTACGTGCTGAACAACGGACGTGAAGCGCTCGGCACCACCGCGCTCGACGGCGACCCCGACGTGATCCTCAAGATGCCCGAGGATTCGTACGCGCCGTTCTGGCTCGGTGTCGCTTCGCTGCTGTTCTTTCATGGGACTCGCGTTGACTTCATGGTGGCTCACGGGACTTTCGCTGATCGGCTGGCGCGGCCGCCATTGCGGCATGGCTCTGGCCGCAACATGAACTCGGCCAGCGAGACGACAGCGACACCGCGAGCGCAACGTCATGAGCGAGATCGCCGAAGCCCTGCCCGAACGCGAAGCGCTGCCCGTCGGCGCAGTCCGGGCCAGCGCTCGGGCGGATGGTGGGGCTGTCTCACGCTCGTCGCAACGGAAGCCGCGCTGTTTGGCTATCTGATTTTCTCGTATCTCTCTCGCCTCGCAGACCACGCAGCCGTGGCCGCCCGAAGGCATGCCAAAGCTCGGCCTCGGTCTCGCCAACACGGGCATTTTGTTGTCGAGCAAGCGTGTTCGTATGGGCAAGCGAGCGCTTCGTGCGACACGGACGGCTCGGCATGGGCGTGCGATCGCGATCGCCATCGCGCTGGGCGCGACATTCGTCGCGATACAACTCAAGGAATGGGCCGATCATCCGTACGGGCTGACGACGAATCTGTACGGCTCGCTATATTTCACAATCACCGGTTTTCACATGATGTATGTGCTGGTGGGACTCGTCGTGCTCGCGTTTCTGCTGCTGTGGACGGCGCTCGGCTATTTCGATCGCGCGCGTTCGGCGGCATTAACCATCGGCGGGCATTTCGTCGATGTCGTGTGGCTTTTCATCTTCGCGACGCTTTATTTGTCGCCTTTTATGTGCTGGCGGGGTGAGATGAACGACACGCCACTCGCCCACGATCTGCACCGCGCGCGTCCCGGCGCGATATCGCTGATACTCGGCCTGCTGCTCGCGCCCGCCGCGTAGTTCGTGCAAACCAATCTCGCGCAAACTTTCGCGGCATAGGGCTGCTTTCCGCATGATCGTCCGGTCGCGCATCCCGCTATGCATTGGCTCGGCGCGGGCCAATGGATGCTTCCCTGCGTCGCGCTGCTGCTCGGCGTGTGCGGCGCGGCGATCGCGTGGCGCAACTAGCGGCGCACGGGCACGGTCGCGGCCGAAATCAAGGAGCACGCGACCATCGACCGTCACGCGGCGCGCGATGTGTTCATCGCGCGCGCCGGGACGCTGGCGAGTGCGCTGTTTCTGTGCGCGCTCATCGCGACCGATCTCGCGTGGTGGATCGTCTCGCCGTGCGGAGGACGATGATCGTGATGATGCTGCGACGGCGCTTCGTTCTCTCGTTGATCGGCCTATGCGCTCGTTCGGCACCGCGTGTACGCAAACGCAACAAGCATCGCAAACGCTCGTCGAGCGCGGCGCGTATCTCGCGAAAGCCGCCGATTGCGCGGGCTGTCACACCGCCGCGCCGAAAAACGGCCAGCCCGATCCGCGTCCGTTCGCAGGCGGCCTGCCGATGGGTTCGCCCTTCGGATCTGGTCCAGCAACATCACGCCGGATGCGCAGCACGGCATCGGCCAGTACAGCTATGACGATTTCGCGCGCCTTGCGCGAAGGCATCGCGCGCAGCGGCAAGCATCTTTATCCGGGCCGTATCCGTCGTTCTCGAAGATCGACGATGACGACATGCTCGCCCCCTCTACGCCTACTTCATGCACGGCGTGCAGCCAGTGAACGCAGCCGCGCCTGAAACGCATCTGCCGTTTCCGTTCAACCAGTGCTGGGGGATGACGTTCTGGAATATGGCGTTCGCGCCGAAGGACCGCTTTACACCCGATCCGAAACGCGATGCGCAATGGAATCGCGGCGCCTATCTCGTGCAATCGCTCGGCCATTGCGGCGCCTGCCACACGCCGCGCGGACCCGCATACAACGAACTCGGCTACACGGATTCGACGAAGACCTATCTGACAGGCGGCGCCAACGATCACTGGTACGCGCCGCCGCTCACCAGTCACATGGGCGCGGGGCTCGGGGGCATTTCGGCGGAAGATATCGCGTCGTTCCTCAAGAGCGGGCACGGCGCGGGACTCGTCACGTTCGGCAGCATGGTGCAGGTGGTCGAGGACAGCACGCAGTACGTGAGTCAGGACGATTTGCTCGCGATCGCGTCCTATCTGAAGAGCCTGCCCGCGCATGGCGACGGTGGCACGTTCGATCCGTCGTCCGCCGCCGCGCATCAGAGCATGACGGCCTTGCGAACGGGCGATCAGGAACGTCCCGACGCGGGTCTTTACGAAGGCACGTGCGCGCTGCCATCGTAGCGATGGCGCGGGTATCGCGATGAAATCCGCGGCTCGCGGAAAAGCCCGATTCGCTGATTCGGCTATTGCTGGAAGGCGGCCATGCGCCCGCCAGCGACTATGGTCCGTTGCCGAAGGAAATGCCCGCGTTCGGCAAAAAGCTCACGGACACAGAAATCGCCCGCGTGCTGACATTCGTGCGCAGCGCATGGGGCAAACGATGCGACGCCCGTCACGCCGCGCGATGTGCGCGTGATGCGCGATGCGACGCGTAAATCTGGAAATCGTTCTTGCTGGCGCACGCCGCCGGCAAAACATTGCGTGTCGGGAAGAGGACGAACTTCGGGGGTCTTCCGCTGCTTTGACTTATGGGCGTGTCCTCATCGATTCGATCATCCTGACATCCGTTACGCGAGAAAAATTGTGTACGTATTGCGCGCCTTATACGCCGATGGATTCGGCCACGATGCGCACGGGAATCGATTTTGCGCCGGGCACCGTCCTTCGCGTGATGCCAGAGCGGCAGCAGCGGATTGCATTCCGGGTAATAACCGCCGATGCATCCTTCGGGGATGCCGTATATGCCACCAGCGTCATGCCGCGCACGCGCCGCTCAACGCCGTCGTTCGCAATCGTCTCCAGCGTAACGCGATCGCCCGCGTTGAGCTGATGCACCTGCATGTCGCACTCGTTCATCAGAATCACCATGCGATCGTCCTTGATGCCGCGAAAGCGATCGCTCAGCGAATAGATCGTCGTGTTGAACGGGCTATCGCTGCGCAGCGTGGTGAGACGCAGCGCGCCGGATTCCTGCGCCGGCATGTCGGGATCTTCCTCCAGCATCTTGGGGCCGAAGAACTCGGCCTTGCCGCTTTCGGTTTTCCACTTGCGTTCGCGCGCCGACAGCGCGCGCGGAAACACGCCCGGCGTCCACATGCGCGCGTTGAAATCGTGAAAGGTGTCGGGCCAGGTTTTGGCGATTTCATCGCGCACGATGCCGTACGCCGACCCAGCGATCCCAGTCGATGGGTGGAACGTGCGCCGAGCGTGTGCTTTGCCAACGACACCACGATGAACGGCTCGAGCGGATATCCGGCGCAGCGGGCGGTGTCACGCCGCGCGAACCGTGAATACAGCCGGTGCTGTCTTCCATCGACACGGCCTCCTGCGTATCGATTTCGATGCGGCTCAGGCATGGAAGCACGTACGACTTCTCGCCATGGACGAGATGGCTGCGATTGAGCTTGGTCGTGATGTTCACCGTGAGCGGCAGCTTGCGCCACGCGGGTTCGATCCGATCGCGATCCGGCACCGAGCGCACCAGATTGCCGCCGAGATTGATGACGGCGCTGACCTTGCCGTCGATCATCGCCTCGAAGGCTTCGACGGTGTTCATGCCCTTCTCGCGCGGGGGTTCGAAGCCGAACTGCTTCGCGAGCACATCGAGGGGCGCGAGTTCGGGCAGATTGTTGGTGCCGTACTAGCGCGCGAAAAGCTGGAACATATACGAAGTTTCGAGCGATGCACGCCCCGATGCGTAGAACACCAGGCACTTCGGGTCCATCGCTTCGAGTTCGCGTCCCATATCAGCAAACGCTTCGTCCCACGATACTTCGACCTATTTGTCGGCCGAGGCGGGGTCGCGCAGCGGCGCCGTCAGACGGCCGGCTTCTTCGAGATCGTGACGTGCCACGTGTCGAGTTCCGCGACCGTGTGCTTGTCGAAGAAGTCGGGCGTGACACGCTTTTTAGTCGTGTCCCATGCTGTCCGCCTTTGCGCCGCTCTCGCAGAACTCAAACGTGTGTGGATGCGCGGGCTTGACCCACGAGCAACTGAAGCAGGCGAAACCATCAGGCTTTGTTCTGGTGCAGCAGCACGGTGGCGCCTTTGAGCGGCACTTTTCCTGCGTGAGAATTTCGGCAACCGCCTTGACGGAACCCCAGCCGCCTGAGGAATAAGGATAGGCAGGCTGCGACTGTAATCGGACTCGGCCATGACATGTGCTCCACCACATAGTGACTGACTATGTTTTAGCAAGTGCTATGCTAAAAGCCTACGAGTGATCTTAAGGAAGGTCTGCGGACAATGCAGGACGTCTCGATTCAAAGATCGCCGTCTTCAAGCACGACGTAATTCATCTAGCCGTGACCGATCTTCGTGGCAGCCGATGCGCCGATCTCATTTGCGTGACGGATGAACAGCGCGAGCTCCGGTTCGCGCATATCCTCGATGGCATAGCGCGCGCAATGCATCGTAAGTGACGAGCGAGCGATGCGTCACGCCGCCGAGCTTGAAGCGAAAGTTGATCACTTCCGAAAAGCTGTCGTAGACGATCTGAAAGACGCTGATATCGCGCTGCGTTCCGCTCGCGGATCGGTCGGCGTCCTTCTTCGCGCCGAACCACAGGCGAACGTGCTTCGCCGCGGCGCGCGAGAATGCCTCGATATCAAAGTCGTGAAGCGATGCGAATTTCATGCTGTTCTCCCGGCACACATCCGTCCTTGCAATGAGCATGCATCGTGCCATGGGATGCGGTGCCCGCCGAGCCTTGTCGGTCTTTGGTTGGGGCACGATATTGCCCTATTCATATGGCAAAAGCGTGTATTTTCGGCAGTATCGTCACCTCGCCGAGCAGATGACGCACGCCGTTCAGGCAATACTACAAGCCCGATGTCCGGCAGCGCGCCGCCGCCCGCGAGCGATGCACGCAGGCGCCATTGCTCGCCCGGACCCTGCGCCTGCGCATTGGTCGCCTCGATGATGCGCGGACGTCCGAGCATGCCCGACTGCACGAGCCGCGTCGCGAAGCTGTTGAACACTTCGAACTGGCATCGATACGCGATCACCTGACGCCCGCCGCCTTGCACGCGTCGATCATGTGACGCGCTTCTTCCGATGTATTGGCCATTGGCTTTTCGCACAGCACGTGCTTGCCCGCGCGCGCGGCCGCCGTCACGTGCGCCAGATGCAAACCGTTGGGCGTGACGATATAGACCGCATCGACCGCCTTTGTCGTTGGCCAGACGCTGTATGTCGTCGTAACCAACCGTAGACCGATTTCGCATCGATGCCGTATTGCGCACCGCGCGCGCCTTGTCGGGACTGCCCGACACTAGCGCCCATCACGCGCGCATCCTTGCACGTGCTGCACGCGGGAAGAATCTGTTCGAGCGCAAGCCGCCCGAGTCCGACGACCGCGAATCCGACGCGCTTGTCCGGCGCCGATGGTGCGGGCGGCGGCGAAGGTTTGTCGGCTTCGCCCCGCCAGTTCGGGAATTCGACGTGTCCGTCGCGCACGCTGCCGACATCGATCGGCTCCGGTGCACGCCAGGCGCCGCGCGCGGGAAGTTTCGGACCGCTCGCTGGGTGTGCCGGGACCGGTGACGGTAAAGGCGGCGTTATCGTGGTCTTTCGTGGGCATGAGTCAAACCTCCCTCGCTGGATGATCGGTTGTCATGTGAGCCATGCAGCATCGCGGCGAATGAGCACAGCAGCACGAGTGCCGCGATCGCGGCGAGCGCGCCGTTTCCGTAGTGCAGATCCATGACCGTGCCGATGGCCACGCCCGCGATCAGCGCGATCCAGCGCAACAGGCCGATCGCGGCTACGCAGAACTTGCCGTCCGCGTGCTGTCGCCCGGTACGCACCAGCGCGCCGGTGATGAAGGTGACGCCGGTTTCATCGGCGCGTGCCTGATTGATTGCGCCCATGCCTGCGGTAATGAAACACGTTCCCGCGAGCGAATACTTCTGGCCCGCGAATGGCATCGCAGCCGCAAGCGCGACGGCGGTCAGCGCGAGACACAGCGCGACGCGCGGGCACACGCACACCGATCCACGCGGCGCACGTCGTCGCGACGAAAAAGCAGACGATCACACACAGCAGCGACGCCGACTTGTCATACGCCCCCCCGTACAAGCGATTGACCGAGTTTCGTCGAGTTGCCCGTCATGTAGACGGCGAGCAGATCTCTGCTGTGAATCATAACAAGCGCGTCCACGCCGCCTGCAATCGCAACGAGTACGAGTACCGGGAACGGCGTGCCGGCAAAGCGCCGTGCAAAAGACGAAAATGAGGAATGTGGCTAGGCATGTCGATGTTCCGTTGCGATGCACGTATGTTGTGCGGAACAGCATCACACGCTAGCATCGACGCGACCGCAAGCGCGATGCCTGACGTATCGCGCCGAACGGCACGGCCATTGCTCGCCGAGCAGCACTTTCGCCCAAGCCGCGCGGACAAGGCGGCTTTGTTTTATCTACGTTCGTCAAGGAGACACGGATCATGAAGCTCTATTACGCGCCCGGCGCTTGCAGTCTCGCCGACCACATCGCCATGCACGAAGCAGACATGGATTTCGATCGCGTGAAGGTAGATCTTAAGAACAAGGTCACCGAAAGCGGTCAGAAATTCGACGAAATCAATCCGAAGAGCTACGTGCCCGTCGTCGAGTTGGACGATGGACGGCGCATCACGGAGAACATCGCGATTCTGAGCTGGATCGCCAAGCAGGCGCCGCAACTCGCGCCCGCCGACGATGCCGATGGCCTGCGTCTGTTGCAGATGCTTGCGTTCATCTCGACCGAGATTCACAAGCAGTTCAGCCACGTGTTTCGCCCGTCGTCGGACGCTGAAGCGACGGCGGCGCGCGAGAAAATCAGCCAGCGTTTCGCGCTGATCGAAGGAATGATGCAGGGCGACTATCTGTTCGGCGACAAGATGAGCGTCGCAGATGCGTACCTCTTCACCATGCTGACGTGGGCGAAGAAAATGGGCGTCGAGATGCCGCCGAAGCTGCAGAGTTTTTATGATCGCGTGCGCGAACGGCCTGCGGTGAAGCTCACGTTCGAGCACGAAGGGCTGGAATAACGCGAGGCGCGCGAACGATCAAGCGGCGGTCGTTCGCGCGCGCCTTCAATCATTGATTGACGACACTCAGTTGTCGAACGTACCGCGATACTCCGGCGCCACATCCGAGCGCGTGTTCATTTCGAACATCACGCCGCCCGGCGCACGGCAAAAAAAAAGCGCGAACCGCGTCCGTTGTTGAAGACGCCGGTTTTCATCGCGACACCTTCCGCCTTGAAGCGGGCATACAGTTCCTGAACCGCATCGAGGCTCGGCAATTCGAAGCCCACATGAAAGTTCGTAGGCCATTGCGGCACGTCGCCATCGACGTGATCGATCACCACGTCGAAGCCGGGACGCTTGAGAATGAAACACTTCTCCCACGTGCCCGAGATGGTAAAGCCCAGATAGCGCTCGAAGAAATGCGCGGTCGCGCTCGTGTCCGAGGAAGGAAAGCTCAGATGGTTGAGCTTCATAGTCTGGATCGTTTCGGTCATCGTCGTTCTCACTCAATGAATAACAGTGGCACCATGCCGTTCCGCTCGACGAAGACAGAATAAGAGCAAAAGCTCACATTCGAAACTCGCGTTCCCGCCGCGCTGAAATCGATGGAAAAGCCCTTGCCTGATGATGGGGTGCATGCGCGAGGATTGTCTCTCCGCGCGTGCTCGCATTTTCAGGGCTTGCCGGTGCGCGCCAGGTGCCGAATACGGCCGCGCGCACGCGCCGTTCGAGGTCGTCGAGATCGCGCTCGCCGCGTTCGACAGCGGCATCGACCATACCGCGCATGATCGCGAACAGATCGTTGGCGGCGACTTGCGGCGAAGGATGACGCGGCGCCGCGCGGCCGATGATAGTCACCGCGAGCGCTTGCATCGCCGATGTATCGACTTCGCGCTGCACGTCGGGACGGCCTTCCTCGACATCGAGCAGGCGCGCAAGCATCGGACGCTGCAACGCTGCCGCACCGATGCGCCGATCAAATATTCGAGCGCGGCCTTGCCGCTTCGCTTCGAGAGCGCGATGGCCGCATCGTCATGAAAGCGTTTTGCTTCGCGGGGAATCAGCGCGACGGTCAGCGCGTCCTTGCCCGAAAAGTATTGATAGAGCGATCCGATGGTCACGCCCGCGCGCTCGGCCACCGCATTCGTGTTGAAGCCTTCGAAGCCTCGGGTTTGGAGCACTTACGCGGCGGCTTCGATGGATCGAGGCGACCGTGTCCTCCGAACGCGATTGCGTCGGAGACTTGCGGGGACGAAAGGGCTTTTGCCGGGTGCTGGTGCGCGTGCTCATGCGGTAGATGTCGTGGCGCGTCGTGAATGGAACGCATTGTAAGCGCCACGAACCACCGTTACATCGTTAATTCAGAGCTGTGGCGGCCGCCGCGCCCACGGGCGAGCCTTCGAGCGCCATCGATCGCTGCCCGTCCGGTCCGTACGGCACATCGCTGACGAGCGTCGTGCGAGGTAGAGCTGCCGGTCGAATTCGAGATCGAAGATATCGGACGGCGCAAGATGGGCGGTCGCGCGGTTGTCCCAGAACGCGATGCTGCCCGGCTCCCACTTGAAAACGCACCGTGAACTCGGGCCGCGTCACATGCTCCCACAGCAATCACGGCATCGAGGAGAAGCACCATGTCAGTTGAGATCATCGTTCGTGAGACGGGAACCGGTCGGAGATCGTGAGCGGCCGGCGACGGCTCGAAGCCCTGCTCGCCCTGCGCGACGAAGTAGTCGTGATGAGCCCGGGCGTCGGCGAGATCGTCATCGCCCGTTTGCCCGATGGACGCCTGCAGGCATCCGCGAATCCCGAGCATGTCGCTCTATTCCGCCGACATCAACGGCAGCCCGAAAACACTCGCTTGGAACCCGCAAAGAAAAAGCCACCTCACGAGGAGCGGCTTTCGATTCCAACCACGGCGTGTGCGCGCGTCAATCCTCGCGCACCGGGTCCAGCCCCGGAAACAGCACGTCCATGAAGCCGAACTTCGAGAAATCGGTGATGCGCATCGGATAGAGTTTGCCGATCAGATGATCGCACTCGTGCTGCACAACGCGGGCGTGGAAGCCCTCCGCGAGCCTCTCGATCGCATTGCCGTACTGATCGAACCCCTGATAGCGGATCATCGAAAAGCGCTGCACCGTGCCGCGCAGTCCCGGCACCGACAGACAGCCTTCCCAGCCGTCCTCCATGTCGTGCCCGTTCGGCATGGTGATCGGATTGATTAGCACCGTCTCCGGCACCAACGGCGCCTCGGGATAACGTTCGTTATGCCCGAACCCGAAAATCACCACCTGCAGATCGACGCCGATTTGCGGCGCGGCCAGTCCCGCACCGTTGGCGTCGCGCATCGTGTCGAACATGTCCTGCACCAGCGTGTGCAGTTCCGGCGTGTCGAAATGCTCGACCGGCGCGGCAATGCGCAGCAAGCGCGGATCGCCCATCTTCAGGATTTCGCGAATCATGGAGTAACTCCTTCCAAAAGCTTCCTCATACCGCCTTCGTCGAGAACGGGAACGCCAAGTTCCTCTGCTTTCGCGAGCTTGCTGCCCGCCTCCGCGCCCGCCACGACGTAGTCGGTCTTCTTCGATACCGAGCCGGCGACCTTCCCGCCCGCCGCCTCGAGCATTTCCTTCGCGTCCTCGCGCGACAGCGAGGGCAGCGTGCCCGTCAGCACCACGGTCTTGCCTGCCAGCACGCCCTGCGGCGTTTTCGGCGCGGGCGGCCCCTCCGGCCACGACACCTTGACGCGCAACTGTTCGATCACGTGCTGGTTGTGCTCTTCGCTGAAAAAGTTGTGGGTTGCCTCGGCGACGATCGGGCCGACGTCGTTCACTTCCAGCAACTCCTCGACCGACGCGGCCATGATCGGATCAAGCGAGCCGAAATGTTTCGCCAGATCCTTGGCCGTGGATTCACCGACATGCCGAATGCCCAGCGCGTAAATGAAGCGCGCGAGCGTCGTCTTGCTGGCCTTCTCAAGGGAATCGATGAGGTTCTGCGCGGATTTGTCCGCGAAACGATCGAGCCCGGCGAGCGTCGAAAAACCGAGGTTGAAGAGATCCGCGGGCATGCGGACGAGGTTCTCGTCGACCAGTTGATCGATGATCTTCTCGCCGAGTCCGTCGATATCCAACGCGCGCCGTTGCGCGAAGTGCCACAGCGCCTGCTTGCGCTGCGCCGGGCAGAACAGGCCGCCTGTGCAGCGGGCAATGGCTTCGTCGGGCCGGCGCTCGATCTTCGAGCCGCACACCGGGCACTCGGTCGGCATCACGAATTCGCGCGCGTCGGCGGGACGGCGTTCGAGGATCGTGCCGACCACTTCGGGAATCACGTCACCGGCTCGGCGCACCGTCATCGTATCGCCAATGCGAATATCCTTGCGCCGCACTTCGTCTTCGTTGTGCAACGTGGCATTGGTCACCGTCGCGCCGCCGACGAACACCGGCTGCAAACGCGCGACCGGCGTGATCGCGCCGGTGCGACCGACCTGCACGTCGATGGCGAGCAATTGCGTCAGCGCTTCCTGCGCCGGGAACTTGTGCGCCAGCGCAAAACGCGGCGCGCGCGACACGAAGCCGAGCTTGTCCTGCTCGTCGCGCCGGTTCACCTTGTAGACCACGCCGTCGATGTCGTATGGCAGCTTGTCGCGCTTCTCGCCGGTATTGCGGAAAAAGCCGAGCAAGCCTTCGGCGCCTTCGACCACCGCGCGTTCCGCGTTGACCGGCAAGCCCATCTCCTTGTACCAGTCGAGCATGCCCGAGTGCGTCGGCGGTATCTCCGCCGCGCCTTCCAGCACGCCGATGCCGTATGCGAAGAACGACAGCGAGCGCTGCGCCGTCATCTTCGGGTCGAGCTGACGCAGCCCGCCCCCCGCCGCGTTGCGCGGATTGGCGAACTCACGCTGACCCGCGTCGCGCTGACGCTGATTCAGCCGCTCGAAGTCGCGCTTGAACATCAGCACTTCGCCGCGCACGTCGAGCCGCTTCGGCACGTTCTTGCCCTTCAGCGTGAGCGGAATCGAGCGGATGGTGCGCACGTTGGCGGTGACGTCCTCGCCGGTTGCGCCGTCGCCGCGCGTGGCGGCCTGCACGAATTTGCCGTCGTCGTAGCGCAGCGAAATCGCCAGGCCGTCGAACTTGAGTTCGCACGCGTATTCGACAGGCGTGTGGCCAAGCGCATCCGCGACGCGCTTGTCGAATGCCGCGATGTCTTCGTCCGCAAAGCCGTTGTTGAGCGAGAGCATCGGCACGTCGTGCACGACCGGCGTGAAGCCTTCCGCGACCTCCCCGCCCACGCGCTGTGTCGGCGAATCAGGCCCGATCAGATCCGGGTGATTGGTCTCGATGCCCTGCAACTCCTTGAACAGCGTGTCGTATTCGGCGTCGGGAAGATCCGGCTGATCGAGCACGTAATACGCGTAGTTCGCCCGTTCCAGTTCCGAGCGCAGCCATGCCGCGCGCTCGGCCAGACGGTCGGCGCTAGGCACGGCGGCTCCCCACTTGGCGGAGGCGGCGGATTCGGCTTTCGTTTTTTCGGACATGCGGGCTTATTTTCGAATGAGTTCGGTAAATCGGTCAATCGACCGTTTGATTGTCTCAGAAGATCGGTAAATCGTGGCATCGGCCGAACGGCCTAAGCGCGCCGGCATGCGGCGCAACGCGCGCAAAAGAAAACGCCCCGGCTGGGGCGCTTTCCGTCTTGCATCCAGCTTCGATGCGCGCCGTATTTCACAGCGCACATCGATCGGATCACTGGCTGAACAGACGGTGCGTCGCGGGCGAGCCGGCCGGCATGCCCGCCTGCTCTAGCTTGGTATAAAGTGTCATCAGTTGCTTTTCGATGGCGAGCAGCCCCAATTCGGGTAGCGGGCGGCGCTGATCGTCCACCACGCGCGCGCCGATGCGCTCGGACAACGACTTGGCGTAATCGCACATCAGCCGGAACGGCAGGATGTCTTCGTCGGCGACGGGAACATCGAGCACCAGCGTAATCATCTGGCCGCCCTTGTAAGTAAGGTCGTCGCGCAGGAAATTGGTGTCGCCGAACTGGAGCATGAACACGGGATTCTGCTTCGCGTCGAGCTTGACGAATCGCGTGCCGTCGCGCGACAGTAGCAAGTCGTCCTGCGACGCCATCGCCTGCACGTAGTTGGCGGACCACGGCGCGCCGTCGGACAGCACGTTGATCGACAGTTGCGCGTCGCATTGCGCGGCAAAGCCGTCGAGTTCGCGCGCCATGCCAACGGTTTCCATCATGTCGGGGAATTCGGGCGAGCCGTCGATGGCATCGGCCAGACGCTGCACGCCGGTCACGAATTCGGAAAACTCGAGCTCGTTGAGCGGGCCGCTGCGATTCGCGAGTTGCGCGGCGGCGCGCAGCTCGTCATAACGCGCGCCCGGACGCGGCACTTCCCAGGTGCTCTCGCCTTCCGGCTTGCCTTCGATCGTCACGGGCTTGGTGCCCGCACGGCGCAGCTTCTGCGCGAGCGGAATCACGCGGTCGCCGGCAATCACGCCGGCGAGGCGGATCGGCACGACGCAATCGATGCGGCGATCCACCGCTGCGGGCGAGACCGACGAAACGGTGGTCGCGGCGGGCATCAGCGGTTCGTTACGGTCGTTTTCGACTCGCTCGGCGCCGCGTTCGGCACGTTCAGTCTCCTCCGATTCACCGTTGGCGGACGTGGCCTCGGCCTGCAAGTCGAGCGCGATGTCGGCGGGCGCAACCGGCGACACACTCGTCGCACCGAAGCTCGGCTCCACGTGCGATTCACGGCCATCGCGATTGTCATCACCGCCTGCCGGACGCGGCTGACGCACCGGCTCGATGAAATGCGTCTGCCCGTCGGCGCCATCCTGACGCGCGAGCGCATCGGCGGCCTCGTCCGGCATCGGGCGCGGCATCTTGCGTCGCACCTTCGCGCTTTGCCATGCGTTGTAGACCACCACGCCGCCGACCACCACGGCACCCGCTCCGATCAAACCGAGTGTCAACTCGTCCATGCACGCTCCATATTCTTCGGGGTTATGCCGCGCCGCGCGATCTGTCGCGTGCCACCGCCGCGTGCCGGCCGTCTCGCCGTCGCCTGTTCGATGCGCGCCACTCCGCCGCCTGCGCAGCCACTGGCCGGAACGCTGTCCGGCCGTCCACTCATACGTCGTACTGCGTAAAGCTTATCCAGCGATTTCAATCATTCTGGGCAAAACCCGCCGCCGATTCCATGTCCACGGCGACGATGCGCGACACGCCCTGCTCCTGCATCGTCACGCCGATCAGTTGCTGCGCCATTTCCATCGCGATCTTGTTGTGCGAGATGAACAGGAACTGCGTCTTCGCCGCCATCGCGCGCACGAGGTTGGCGAAGCGCTCGGTGTTGGCGTCGTCCAGCGGCGCGTCCACCTCGTCCAACAGACAGAATGGCGCGGGATTCAACTGGAACATCGCGAACACCAGCGCCGTGGCCGTCAGCGCTTTCTCGCCGCCCGATAGCAGATGGATGGTCGAATTCTTCTTGCCGGGCGGCTGCGCCATCACCTGAACGCCGGCATCAAGAATTTCGTCGCCGGTCATGATGAGCTTGGCCTGGCCACCGCCGAACAGTTGCGGGAACAGTTCGCCGAAGTGTCGGTTCACTTCGTCGAAAGTGCCTTGCAGCAGCGCGCGCGTTTCCTGATCGATCTTCTGGATCGCATCTTCCAGCGTGTCGATGGCGCCGTTCAGATCCGCCGATTGCGCATCGAGGAAATGCTTGCGCTTGATCGCCGCCGCGAGTTCTTCCACCGCGGCCATGTTGACCGGACCGAGCGCGGTGATCGCGTTGTTCAGGCGCGTGACTTCGCCTTGCAAGTACAAAGGCTTCATGTCCGGCGTGAGCTTGGCCTGAAGTTCGGCCTCGTCGACACCCGCCGCCTGCAACTGTTCAACGAACTGTTCGCCACTGATGCGCGCCGCCTGCTCCTTCAACTGCAATTCGTTGATGCGATCGCGCAACGGTTGCAGCGAGCGCTCCGCCGTCAGACGCTGCTCGTCGGCCTGACGCAGACGCGCCGTCAGATCGTCGAGTTCGATACGCGCCGCATGCAGCGCTTCCTCGCGCGCGCCGCGCACTTCGAGCGCGTCCTGCAAACCAGTTTGCGCGGTCTGCTCGTTGATGGTTTCGAGTTCGGCGCGCGCGTCTTCGAGCGTGGCGGCGATCTGCTCGCTTTGATCGTGCGCCGTTTCGATATTGCGCTTGTACTCTTCGATCTTCGCGGCAAGCCCGCGTGTGGCGAAGTTCGCGTCGCTGGCAGCGCGTTCGAGTTCGCGCAGTTCGTGACGCGCAGCGGTCAGTTCCTCGTCGAGCGATTCGAACGCAAGCTGATCGTCTTCGAAGCGCGCCTGCAATTGCGCGATTTCGCCGTCGTGACGCTCGAACGCGGCTTCCGACTCGGCGCGCAGCGCGCGTTGTTCCTCGACCTGCGCGGCGATCTCTTCGAGTTCCTCGCCGATCTGCGTATTGCGTTGCGTGTAGCGCTCGTGCGCCTGCGCGAGCTTGAGCACGTCCATTTGCAGCGCGTGGACGCGTTGCATCGCGCGCTCGGCGGCGGCGCGGGCATCGGCGAGTGTCTGCGATGCCTGCGTGTGCGCGGCGTCCGCGCGCACGGCGTTGGCCTTGGCTTCGTCGGACAGCAGCGCCTGTGCGCGCACCTGCTTCGCCAGATTCTCGATTTCCTGCGCCCGCGCGAGCATGCCGGATTGCTCGGAGTCCGATGCATACAACTGCACGCCGACGCGCGTCACGATATGCCCCGCCTTGACGACGAAGCACGCGCCATCCGGCAACTGATTGCGCGATGCCAGCGCCTGCGCGACATCGTCAGCGACGAAGGTGTTGCCGAGCCATTCGTTGAGCACCGCGCGCAGGCCCGGATCGTCGATGCGCACCAGCGACAGCAGCGTGCGCAGGCCTTGCGGCGCCTCGACTGGCTTGCCCGCGACAGGCGGTGAATAGAACGCGAGCTTGGCGGGGGGCGCATCGGTCGCGAAGGCCTTCACCCAGTCCAGATTCGACACTTCGAGCGCGGCGAGCCGTTCGCGCAGTGCGGATTCGAGTGCCGCTTCCCAGCCCGTCTCGACATGCAGCTTTTTCCACAGACGCGGCAGCGCGCCGAGTTCGTGCTTGTCGAGCCACTGCTGGATCTTGCCTTCGGTCTGCACACTTTCCTGAAGCTGCCTGAGCGCGGCGAGACGCGCTTCAAGCTGATGGATCTGCGCGCTTTCCTTCTGCATGCGATCCTGAGCCGCGCGGCGCTCCGAATCGAGGCGCGGCACGGTTTCCTGCGCATCCGACAGGCGCGCTTGCGCCTCGCGCAGAACCTCTTCGTGCTCGGCCAACTGCATGTGCAGTTCTTCGAGTTGCGCTTCGTCGGGCGCGTCCAGGCCGCCCGCTTCGTTCTTCAGGCGGTCCTGACGCTGCTGCAATTGTTGAAGCTGCTGATCCGCGTTGCGCTGATGCGCCGCTTCGAGCTTGAGCGCTTGCTCGGCCTGCGCGATGCCCGCGCGCTGCTCGTTCAGTTGGGTCTGCGCGTCGCGGAAACGGGCTTCAAGCGCGGGCAGCGCGTCATGTTTCGCGGCGGCGTTTTCCTGCGCGATAGCGGCTTTTTCTTCGCCTTCGGCCAGCGCCTCGGACGCGGTTTCGATTTCGTCGCGCGCCTTCTGCGCCTGCATCTGCCATTGCTCGCGCTGCGCGGTAAGCGCGGCGATCTGCGCCTGCACGCGATTGCGCGATTCGACGATGAAGCGGAGCTCCGCTTCCAGCCGGCTCACTTCCGCGTTGGCTTCGTACAGCGCACCTTGCGCGCCCTGCATCGCGTCGCTGGCGCTGTAGTGCGCCACGCGCAGCGTTTCCAGTTGCGCTTCGACTTCACGCAGACGTGCGGTCTGCGCTTCGAGTTCGACCTGCGCCTCGCGGATCGCGCATTGCTGACGCTCGGCTTCGTTACCGGCTTCGTTCTTGCGTAACAACCACAGCAGACGCTGCTTCTCTTCGCCTTCCGCCTGCAAGTCCTTGTACTTCGTCGCGACGATCGCCTGCGCTTCGAGCTTCTCCAGATTCGTCGACAGCTCGCGGATGATGTCCTCGACGCGCGTCAGGTTCTCGCGCGTGTCGTGCAGACGGTTCTCCGTTTCGCGGCGGCGTTCCTTGTACTTCGACACGCCAGCAGCTTCTTCGAGGAACACGCGCAGTTCTTCCGGCTTCGCCTCGATGATCCGCGCGATCATGCCCTGTCCGATGATCGCGTACGCGCGCGGGCCGAGACCCGTGCCGAGGAAGATGTCCTGAATGTCGCGGCGTCGTGCGGGCAAATTGTTGATGTAGTAGCTGGAAGTGCCGTCGCGCATCAGCACGCGCTTCACGGCGATTTCGCCGTATGCGCTCCACTGGCCGGCGGCGCGTCCGTCCGAGTTGTCGAAGATCAGTTCCACGCTCGCGCGGCTGCCGGACTTGCGCGCGGTCGAGCCATTGAAGATCACGTCCTGCATCGACTCGCCGCGCAGCTCCGAGGCGCGCGATTCGCCGAGCACCCAGCGCACGGCATCGATGATGTTGGACTTGCCGCATCCGTTCGGTCCAACGACGCCGACGAGCTGTCCGGGAACCTGGAAATGGGTGGGATCGACGAAGGACTTGAAACCAGCGAGTTTTATCGAGGTCAACCGCACGGCGATATCGCTGTTGGAAGTGAATTACAAAGGATGAATAGCAGACAAACCGCAACGCGGCCCGTCGATCGTATTCGTCGCTTGTGACGCATATGGGTTTGCCCGTGGGTTTGTCAGTACCGGGCCCGCCCTTGCGAAGTGGACTCAATCATACCATCGCGCGTCTCGTTTTCTTTTTGCTTGCAGACGCGTCGTTCCGGAACTCGTCTGACGCGTCGTGCGGTATATCTATCGCCCACTGTCGTTGACGATGCCGCCGCATCGGGCGCGTGCACCGCCATCTGCCGATGCACGCACGCCGACAGCACGCCCGCCGCGACGATGCACGCGCCGCCCATTCGCGCGGACCATGCACTTCGCCTGCGAACAGTCACGACGACAGCGCCGTCACGACCAGATCGAACAGCATGATGATCGATGCGCGATTGGCCAGCACGCGCGCCAGCCCGATCTGCACGATCATGTTCTTCACCGCGAGCACGACGCCCAGCCCGATCACAATGAACACCACCGTGCCGATGTGCGCCGCGTCGGGCGGCGTGGCATCGGCTTCAAACAGCGTGACGAGCGAGGCGACCATTGCCGAGCCGCCGAAGATCACCGCCGTACGCATTTTCGGCTTCATGGCGGGCAATTCGCGCGAGATCCGGCGACCAGCACGTTGCTCATCGCGAAGCCCATGCCGCCCATCAAGCCCGCCCATTCGGCGAGATCAGCGGGCAGCGGCAGGCCGAGCTTCGGCGACCAGAGCATCGTGTGACCGCGCCCGCGAGCAAGAGGAGCGACAGCGCGGTGTCCGCGCGCGTGAGCCGATCGCGCAGGATGAAATGCGCGAACACCGCCCCATCCACGCGGGCGTCAGATAGAACAGCAGGAGCACGCGCATCACCTGGCCGTGGATCGCGCCCCACGTAAAGCCGATGCTCGTTACGCCCGCCGCGATGCCCAGCGCGATCAGCAGCCAGTGTGGCGTGATCGTGCGGATCGTGCGGCGGCGCCACGCTAGCATGAAGAGGCATGCTGCGCCGCTGGTCGTAGCGTTGGCGGGCGTGCCGGAGAGGCCCATCGCGGCGAGCATGCGCACGGATACCAGACCATACCCCACACCGATGCGCTGAACATGATCGCGAGCGTGGGCAGTGCGTCGCTTGAGCGTGCTTTCATCGTGCGGCTCCGGTCTTTGCACCACGCCGTGTATTTTTCATCGCGCCCGTTTCGAGGCCAATCATGTGATCCTTCGTCCTTCCTTGCATCCGTTGCCGCGCCTCTTTTAGCCGGAGGCCGCGCGTTATAATTATTGATTAGTCGTTGAATTCTTCGCGTGCGCATCGCACCCGCCACACTCGCGATATGCGCCGCCGCTCTCGTTTACCGGTCACGCCGTGAATTCACTTCTCCAGAAACTTCAGCCGGTATCCGTTCGAAAAGCTGCGCGTGCTCTTCAAGGACATCGAACGCGCGCGGGATTCACGCCGATCAGCTTCGGCATCGGCGAGCCGAAACATCCTACGTCGCCGCTGATCCGCCAGGCCGTGATCGATGCGCTCGCCGGCATGGCGTCGTATCCCCCGCTACACGCGGCAGCGAGCCGCTGCGCGAAGTGCTGCCGGCCGCCGGCTCGCGAGAAACGCTTTTTGCGCTCGCACAAACGGTCATCTACAGCAGAACGACGAGCGCGGCGTAACCTCGATCGTACTCTGTTCGAACCCGTTCTATCAAATCTACGAAGGCGCCGCCCTGCTCGCGGGCGCCAAGCCGTACTTCGTCAACAGCGATCCCGCGCGCAACTTCGCCTGCAGATTATTCGCAAGTTATTCGCAAGTGCCAGACCATATATAGGCGCGCACGCAGCTGCTCTGCGTGTGCTCGCCGGGCAATCCGACCGGCGCGGTGATGACGCTCGACGACTGGCGCGAACTGTTCGCGCTGTCGGACAAACACCATTTCGTGATCGCATCGGACGAATGCTATTCCGAAATCTACTTCGACGAAGCCAAACCGCCACTCGGCGGACTCGAAGCGGCGCGCGCCTCCTGGGGCGCGGCTTCGGTCGCCTCGTGATGCTGTCGAGCCTGTCAAAATGATCGAACGTGCCGGGCATGCGCTCGGGCTTCGTCGCGGGCGATGCGGCGATCCTGAAGGACTTTCTGCTCTACCGCACGGTATCACGGCGCGGCGCTGTCGACGGTGTTCCAGCGCGCGAGCGTCATCGCGTGGCAGGACGAAGCGCATGTGCGCAACAACCGCGCGAAGTATCTGACGAAATTCGAAACGGTCACGCCGATGCTCGCCGATGTATTCGACGTGCGTCTGCGCGATGCCGCGTTCTATCCGTGGGCGAACGTTTCGCGCACCGGCCTGACCGATACCGAGTTCGCCGCGCGCCGCCTGTACGCCGAGTATAATGTGACGGTTCTACCGAGCTCTTTCCTCGCGCGCACCGCGCACGCCACGAATCCCGGCGCGGGCTTCGTGTGCATCGCGCTTGTCGCCGAAGTCGGGGAATGTGTCGAAGGCGCCCGCCGCATCGTCGAATTCTGCCGCACGCTCAAGGGCTCAACCTACGGCTGAAACCCGAGCGTCGCCATCAACCTTGATACCACTATGTCGGAACAGCTTCAGAGCATCATCGACAACGCCTGGCAAAACCGCGCCAACCTGTCGGCCAAGGCTGCGCCCGCCGAAGTCCGCGACGCCGTCGCCCACGCCCTCGAGCAACTCGACAAAGGCCAGATGCGCGTTGCGGAAAAGCGCGACGGCGAGTGGGTCGTCAACCAGTGGCTCAAGAAGGCTGTGCTGCTGTCGTTCCGCCTCGAAGACAATGCGCCGATGCCCGCAGGCGGCTACTCCCAGTTCTACGACAAGGTGCCCTCGAAGTTCGCAAACTACACCGCCGAAGACTTCGCTGCGGGGGGCTTCCGCGTGGTGCCGCCGGCCATCGCGCGTCGCGGCTCGTTCATCGCGAAGAACGTCGTGGTGATGCCATCGTACACCAACATCGGCGCGTATGTCGACGAAGGCACGATGGTCGATACGTGGGCCACCGTCGGCTCGTGCGCGCAGATCGGCAAGAACGTGCACCTGTCGGGCGGCGTGGGCATCGGCGGCGTGCTGGAGCCGTTGCAGGCGAATCCGGTCATCATCGAAGACAACGTGTTCGTCGGCGCGCGCTCGGAAGTGGTGGAAGGCGTGATCGTCGAAGAAAACTCGGTCATTTCGATGGGCGTGTATCTCGGCCAGTCGACCAAGATCTACGACCGCGAAACCGGCGAAGTGAGCTACGGCCGCATTCCGGCCGGCTCGGTCGTGGTCGCGGGCAATCTGCCGTCGAAGGACGGCTCGCACAGCCTGTACTGCACCGTCATCGTCAAGAAGGTCGATGCGAAGACCCGCGTGAAGGTCGGCCTGAACGAACTGCTGCGAGGCGAGTGATCTTGGCCAAGACCACTGTCGTGTACGGCATCCCGAACTGCGACACCGTGAAGAAAGCGCGCGCGTGGCTGGAAGAGCACGGCGTGCCGTTCGAGTTTCACCACTTCAAGAAGCCGGCGTCAACGACAAACTGATTCAGGACTGGCTGAAGAACGTGCCACACTGGATCAGCTCATCAACAAGCGCGGCACGACGTGGCGCGGCTTGTCCGATGTGCACAAGGCCGAAGCCGACACCACTTTCGGCGCGATCGCGCTGATGATCCACAAGCCGTCGATCATCAAGCGGCCGATGGTAAGTAGTCTTGAACGGCCGCGTGAAGACGCTCGAGTTTTCCGCCGAGCAGTACGAAACGCTGTTCGCGTGATCATGCGCGATGACTGGAGACTCAACGGTCATCGCACGAACGCTACGAGTGCTGGCCGCAGCGCCGGCATTTTTTATCGCATCAGCTCAATCGACGTTATCGAATATGTCCGGCACCCTCTCCCTCACCGAAGCGCTGATCGAACGCGCCTCCGTCACGCCCGACGACCAGAACTGCCAGGCGCTGATGATCGAGCGACTCGCGCGCATCAGCTTCGACTGCGAAACCATCGAATCGGGTGGCGTCCCCAATCTGTGGGCCGTGAAGCGCGGCACGGACAAGGACGGCAAGCTGCTCGCGTTCGCGGGCCACACCGATGTCGTGCCGACCGGCCCACTCGAACAATGGACCTCGCCGCCCTTCACGCCGACGCATCGCGACGGCAAGCTCTACGGGCGCGGCGCGGCGGACATGAAGGCGTCGCTGGCCGCCTTCGTCGTGTCGAGCGAGGAGTTCGTCGCGCAATATCCGGAGCATCGCGGCACGTTGGCGTTTCTCATTACGAGTGACGAAGAAGGCCCCGCCACCAACGGCACCGTGAAAGTTGTCGAAGCGCTGAAGGCGCGCGGCATGCGGCTCGATTACTGCATCGTCGGCGAGCCGACGTCTAACGCCACGCTCGGCGACATGGTCAAGAACGGCCGGCGCGGCTCGATGACGGGCAAGCTCATCGTCAAGGGCGTGCAGGGGCATATCGCCTATCCGCATCTGGCGAAGAATCCGGTGCATCTGCTCGCGCCGGCGCTGGCCGAACTCGTCGCGGAAAAATGGGACGACGGCAACGAATACTTCCCGCCTACCACCTGGCAAGTGTCGAACCTGCATTCGGGCACCGGCGCGACCAACATCATTCCTGGCCACGCCGATTTGATGTTCAACTTCCGCTTCTCGACCGCGAGCACGGTCGGAGGCCTGCAAAGCCGCGTCCACGTGATTCTCGACAAGCACGGCTTCGAATACGACCTGCAATGGATCGTCAGCGGCCTGCCGTTCCTAACGCCGCGCGGCGCACTGTCGAACGCGCTGGAAAAGGCGATTTACGACGAAACCGGCGTGCAGACCGAATTCTCCACCACGGGCGGCACGTCGGATGGCCGCTTCATCGCACGCATCTGCGATCAGGTCGTAGAATTCGGCCCGCCGAACGGCACCATCCACAAGATCGACGAGCATGTGAAAACGCGCTTCATCGAACCGCTGAAGAACGTGTATCGCCGCGTGCTCGAACAACTGATCGCCTGAACCCATTCGAATAAAAGGAGCCATCGATGGCGCTGCCCTTCACCACTGTGCGCGACCTGCTGCGCTTCGGCGTGTCCTGCTGCACGCAGGCCGGACTGTCGTTCGGTCACGACTCGTCCAACGCCTAAGACAAAGCCGCGTATCTGAGCATACGCTGCATCTGCCGCTCGATACGCTCGAGCCGTTCCTTGACGCACGTCTGCTCGCCCGTCTGCTCGACCACGAGATCGACGCCGTCTGAAAGTGATCGAGCGCCGCGCGACCGAGCGCATTCCCGCAGCGTACATCACGCAGGAGCATGGATGCACGAACGCCGCTTCTATGTCGACGAGCGCGTGATTGTGCCGCGCTTGTTCATCGGCGAACTACTGCAGGACGGCTTGCAGCTATATGTCGCGGATTCGGATCAGGTGACGCGTGTGCTCGAACTCTGTACCGGCTCGGGCTGTCTCGCGATTCTCGCGGCGCAGGACTTGGAGAACGCGGATGTCGATGCCGTCGATATCTACGCCGATGCGCTCGCCGTCGCGCGCCGCAACGTCGACGATTACCGTCTCGGCGACCGCGTGTCGCTCTACGAAGGCGACTTGTACGCGCCACTGCCGGAAGCGAAGTACGAGGTCATCGTCACGAATCCGCCCTACGTCAACGCGCAGGGGATGCAGGCGCGCTGCCCGAGGACGTCACGAGCCGGAACTGGCGCTCGTGGGCGGGGCCGCTGATGGAATGGACATCGTGCGGCGCATCGTCCGTGAGGCGGGCAAGTGGCTGACCGAGGACGGCATGCTCGTCGTCGAGATCGGCAACGAGCGCGACAACGTGGAAGCCGCGTTCGGCGGACTCGATCTCGTGTGGCTCTCGACCAGCGCGGGCGATGACAACGTGTTTCTGTGTTTCTCATTCAGGCCGCCGGCCTGTCGGGCTGATATTATACGGGGTCGCGGGCTGCGACCCGCGACGCCTCACATCTTGTGACATAAAGTGCCACACCCAAGGGCCGCGCCAGCAAGGGTTCGGTAATATAACGCATCGTCGCCGGCAGGCGCCGGCGACGCATCGGGGAATCGACGCGTCATATGCAAGCATCAGACTGGCTCCACGTCGGCACGCTCATCATCGCGGCGCACGTGCTCGGCGTGATCGCCGCCATCCACGCCATCATCCACACGCGCACCTCGCAAGGGGCGGTCGCGTGGGCGGTATCGCTCGTCGCGATGCCCTACTTCACGCTTATTCCCTACCTGTTCCTCGGCCGCAGCAAATTCGCTGGCTATATCGACGAACGGCGGCTCGAACTTGACATTCTGCGCAGCCGCTCGAAGCCCGCCGAATGGAATTCCGGCGCCCGCAGCGATGCACCGCAGGACGGGGGCGCGTTGACTGACTCCTCCGGTGCGCGCGGCGAGCTTGCGCCGGGACCGGCGGTCTATCTCGGCAATCCGACCATCCGCACGCTGCAGCGCCTGTCGGGCATGCCGTTCCTGCGCGGCAATTCGGTGCGCGTGCTCGTCAATGGCGACGCCACCTTCAAGGCGATATTCGATGCCATCGAGGAGGCGCAGCACTATATCGTCGTGCAGTTCTTCATCGTACGCGCCGATGAGCTCGGCAGGCTGCTGCGCGACCGGCTGATCGCCAAGGCGCAGACGGGCGTGCGCGTGTACTTTCTCTACGACAGCATCGGCAGCTTCGATCTGCCGCACCGCTACGTGAACGCGCTGCGCGCGGGAGGCGTGGAGGCGCATCCGTTCGCGGCCAAGCGCAAGTTCGTGCACCGGTTTCAGATCAACTTCCGCAATCATCGGAAGATCGTCGTGGTGGACGGCAAGCGCGCGTTCATCGGCGGGCACAACGTGGGCGTCGAATATCTCGGCGGCAATCCGCGCCTGTCGCCGTGGCGCGATACGCACGTCGAAGTGCGCGGCCCGGCGGTCGCGAGCATCCAGTTCGTGTTTACCGAGGACTGGTACTGGGCGACGCAGCGTGTGCCCGAACTCGGCCACACGCCCTCCACCAACGAAAACATGCACTGCATGGTGCTGTCGAGCGGCCCCGCCGACAAGCAGGAAACCTGCTCGTTGTTCTTCGTCGAAGCGATCAATGCCGCGCGCGAGCGCATCTGGATCACGTCGCCCTATCTCATTCCCGACGAAGCCGTGTTCTCCGCGCTGCGTCTCGCGGTGATGCGCCGCGTCGATGTGCGCGTGCTGATTCCGAGCCGGCGCGATCATCGCGTGGTGTTCGCGGCGTCGAAGCTGTACGCCTACGATCTGGTGCAAGCCGGCGTGCGCGTGTATCGTTACAAACTGGGCTTTCTGCATCAGAAGGTCGTGCTCGTGGACGATATTGCCGCGTCTATCGGCAGCGCGAATCTCGACAATCGTTCGTTCCGGCTGAACTTCGAGATCACCGTGCTGACCGTGGACCGTGCGTTCGCGCGCGAGGTCGAACAGATGCTGCTAGCGGACTTCGCGCATGCATACGAGATCGACGGCGACGACTATCGCGGCGCGTCATTTCCGCCTCGCATGGCGATGCACGTCGCGCGACTGTTTTCGCCGATCCTCTGAGCGCGCTCAACTCATACCCACGGCTCACAGCAGCTTCTCGATATCCTCCGCGATCGCCTCGGGCTTGGTCGTCGGTGCGTAGCGCTTGATGATGTTGCCCTTGCGGTCAACCAGAAACTTCGTGAAATTCCACTTGATCGCCTCAATGCCGAGCAGGCCCGGTTCCTTGTCCTTCAGATACTTGTAGAGCGGATGCGCGTTCGCGCCATTGACCTCGATCTTCGAGAACATCTGGAAGGTGACACCGTAATTCTTCTCGCAGAAGTTGCCGATTTGCGCGGCGTCACCCGGTTCCTGCTTGCCGAACTGGTTGCACGGAAAGCCGAGCATTTCGAAGCCGCGCGCCGCGTATTGCTGGAAGATGTCCTGTAAGCCCTTGTATTGGGGCGTGAATCCGCACTCGCTCGCCGTATTGACGATGAGCAGAACCTTGTCGCGATACGTGTCGAGGCTCAGAGGCCGTCCGTCGAGGGTGTCGGCCGAGAAAGCGTAAATGCTGTCGGGTGTTGCGCTCATGGTCACTCCGTGTGAAAATCCAGTAGGCGATGCTACCAATGTCCGCACATCGTCGCCATTAAAACCGAACGGCTAACCCTGCGCGGCGATACGTCCGGTCTAAAATAGCGGTTTCCTTCGACGCCCGCGCTTTGTTCGCCCCCATTCCGAGGTGATCCGCTTCAATCAGTTCAGCCTGTCCCGCGGCACCAAGCCGCTTTTCGAAGAGACAGACCAGTTTCACGCTCAATCATCCGGGCGAGAAAGCCGGTCTGATCGGCGCGAACGGCGCAGACAAGTCCAAGCTGTTTTCCGTGCTGCGCGGCGAGCTGCACGCCGACGGCGGCGATTTTTCGATGCCCCGTCGTGGCGCATCGCGCACGTGGCACAGGAGACGCCCGCTGTCGATCGCACCGCGCTCGACTACACGCTCGACGGCGACACGAATCTACGCGCGATCGAAGCGCGCATCGCGGCGGCATCGGCGACACACGACGGCGGACGGCGCTGCGGAAGCCGAAGCCCACTCCGCCTTCGCCAACGCCGACGGTTACACCGCGCCCGCGCGCGCCGAAACGCTGCTGCAGGGCTTAGGCTTCACGCTCGAACAGACGCGCGAACCCGTCGCGAGCTTTTCGGGCGGCTGGCGCATGCGCCTGAATCTCGCACAGGCGCTGATGTGCCCTTCCGATCTGTTGCTGCTCGACGAACCGACCAATCACCTCGACCGCGACGCGATCGTTTGGCTCGAAGACTGGCTCGTGCACTATGCCGGCACACTCGTCGTGATTTCGCACGACCGCGAATTTCTGGATTCGGTCTGCAACGTGACGCTGCATCTGGAGAATCGTCAGGTCAAACGCTACGGCGGCAATTACAGCCAGTTCGAGGGCAGCGTGCGCAACAGCTCGCGCTGCAACAGAGCGCGTATGAGAAGCAGCAGCGCACGGTCGCGCATTTAGCTTCATCGACCGCTTCAAGAGCCAAGCAGGCGCAGAGGCGTGTGAAGGCGCTCGAAAAGATGGAACTGATCGCGCCGGCGCACGCGTCGTCACCGTTCACGTTCGAATTTCGCGAGCCGGATGCAGCGCCCAATCCGATGATTGTGATGGAAGAGACGTGCGCTGCGGCTACCACGCGGACGACGGCCACGAGATTCCGATCGTCGAAGGCGTCACGCAGTCTATCCCGAACGGCCAGCGCATTGTTCTGCTCGGCGCGAACGGGCAAGGCAAGTCGACGCTCATCAAGACGCTGGATGCGCTGTCCGGCACGGTGCCAAGGGCCTGCAGATCGGCTATTTCGCGCAGCATCAGCTCGAAACGCTGCGTCCCGATGATTCCGTGCTCTAGCATCTGGCGCGCCTCGCGCCCGACACGCGCGAGCAGGAACTGCGCGATTTCCTCGGCAGCTTCAACTTTTCCGGCGACATGGCGACCGCGAAAATCGCGCCCTTCTCGGCGGCGAGAAGGCGCAGCTCGCGCTGGCGCTCATCAGGCAGAAGCCAAATCTGCTGCTGCTCGACGAGCCGACCAATCACCTCCACCTCGAAACGCGCCCGCGCTGACGATGGCGCTCGCGCAGTTCGAAGGCACGCTGATCCTCGTGTCGCACGACCGGCATTTGCTGCGTGCGACCACCGATACGTTCATGCTGGTGGCCAAACATCGCCTAAGCCCGTTCGATGGCGACCTCGGCGATTACCGCGACTGGCTGCTGCAACACGCCGCCGAGACGCGCGCCGCCGCGAAGGAAGCTCGAATCGTCGATACATCGGATAGCGGCGTCAATCGCAAGGAGCAGCGCAAGCTGGACCCGCAGGAGCGCCAGAAGCTCGCGCATCTAAAAAAGCCCTTGCAGACGCGCATCGCGAAGATCGAGAAGGAGATGGAAAAGCTCAATGCCGAGAAAGCGGAGCTGACCGATACGATCCGCCGTCAGGGCGAAGTCAGCGCGCGGCTAGAATCCCTCGAAAGGGACTGGCTTGAAGAGCACACGAAGAACTGGAGCAGATCGGCTCCTGATTCGTTTTTGATGGGAGATTCGGACGTGATTGCATCGCTCGACGGCCTGCGCGTGCTCGATCTGACGCGGCTCTTGCCCGGTCCGGTCGCAACGCTCAGGCTCGCGGAACTCAGCGCCGACGTGCTCAAGATCGAAGCGCCCGGCGAGGCGACTACGCGCGCACCATGCTGCAAAGCGCAGCCGATCGGCAAAGCGGCACGCCAAGCGCGTTCTGGCGCATCGTGAATCGCAGCAAACGCACGATCACGCTCGATCTCAAGTCAGACGAGGGACGCGCGAAGCTGATCGAACTCCCGCGCGATGCGGATCTGCTGGTGGAGAGCTTCCGGCCATCGGTGATGGCGGCTCGGCGTCGGCTACGACGTGCTGCGCGAGGCGAACCCGAAGCTCGTCTTCTCCGCGATCACGGGGTACGGCGTGGACGGTCCGTTCGCGCAGAAGGCGGCACGACCTCAACTACATCGCGTATGCCCGCGTGCTCGATCAGCTCGCAGGGCGCGACGGCGCGCCCATCGCGCGGCGAATTCTCAACTGGCGGACTTGCTCGGCGGCGCGCTGACCGCGGTGATGAATGCTCGCCGCGCTCTGGCAGGTCGCACGCGGCGGCGAAGGCCGCTGTCTGAACGTATCGATGACGCACGCCATGCACGCGCACAACGTGATGGCGCACATCGCGCTCGCCAACGACGATCACGCGAGCACGCACGCGGACCTGCTCAACGGCGGCGTGCCCTGCTACGCGTGTATCGCACGAAGGACGACCGGTTCATCGCCGTGGGCGCGCTGGAATTGAAGTTCTGGCAGACGCTGTGCGCGGCATTGGGACGCCCGGACTGGGCATCACGGCACTGGATGGAGTCTCGGACAGGCAATCGGCGGCGCCAATGCCGGCAACTATCGGTGGAACTCGCCGCACTGATCCGCGAGCGCACGCGCGACGAATGGGTCGCGCTGCTCGGACCGCTCGATTGTTGCGTCGCGCCGGTGCTCACGCCCGCCGAAGCGGCCATGCATCCGCTCTTCAGAAGCGCGTTCTAACGGCGCGGCAGCACTTGCCGCGGCTGACTTTCGTCATCGATGAGGACGTGCTTGTGGCCCACCACATGTTGGCGAATGGTCGCCACGACCTGATCTTCAGTGACGTCCGCCGCGACGGCGCGCCGCGAGATCTGGCCTTCGCCGTCGATCCATTCGACGATGCGGCATCCGCTGCCCCAGGGCTGCTGCAAGGGGGCCGACACGCGGCATCCTCGCAGATGGAACGCGGACTTCGGCCGGGTTAATTTGGCATGGTTCAAAGCGTGCTCCTCTCGATCCGTCCAGTCACTTCGCCTGTTTGTGAGCCTTGGCTGGGTTGACCGGTTCCGTAGCATTGAAAAAAGAATAGGGAGACATGAATCCTTAAATAGGTTACAGGACCGAGGGCTTTTTTTACGACCCATTACGAAGGGTCCGATCCGCAGAAAGTCTGGCCGCGACGCATCATTCCAGATCGCGGACGCGATCGATCGCCTCTTCGATACGATCCACGGCGATTACTTTCAGCCCGTCGATCGCCTGTTTCGGCGCGTTGGCCTTCGGAATCAGCGCGACGGAAAAGCCGAGCTTCACGGCTTCCTTCAGACGATCCTGCCCGCGCGGCGACGGCCGGATTTCGCCCGCCAGACCGACTTCGCCGAACGTAATCAGCCTCTTGGACAGCGGCTTGTTGCGCATCGACGAATGGATCGCCAGCAGCACCGCCAAGTCCGCGGCCGGTTCGGTGATTTTCACGCCGCCGACCGCGTTGAGGAACACGTCCTGATCGAAACACACAATACCCGCGTGCCGATGCAGCATCGCCAGCAACAGCGCGAGCCGGTTCTGCTCGAGACCGACTGCCAGCCGGCGGGAATTGGGCACATGCGCGATATCGACGAGCGCCTGCACTTCCACGAGCAAAGGCCGCGAGCCTTCCTGCGTCACCAACACGCACGACCCCGCCACGCTCTGCTCGTGCTGCGACAAAAACAGCGCCGACGGATTGGAGACGCCGCGCAGGCCCTTCTCCGTCATCGCGAACACGCCGAGTTCGTTGACCGCGCCGAAACGGTTCTTGAACGCGCGCACCAGCCGGAAGGACGAATGCGTGTCGCCCTCGAAGTACAGCACCGTGTCGACGATATGTTCGAGCACGCGCGGCCCCGCGAGACTGCCCTCTTTCGTCACGTGGCCGACCATGATGATCGATGTGCCCGTCTGCTTGGCGATGCGCGTAAGTTGCGCCGCGCATTCGCGCACCTGCGCGACGGAGCCGGGCGCGGACGTGAGCGCCTCCGAGTAAATCGTCTGAATGGAGTCGATAACGGCGACTTCGGGCCGCTGCTCATCGATGGTCGCGTGAATTTTTTCGAGCTGGATTTCGGTGAGCAGCGACAGGTCCGCCGCACCGTTCGCGCCGCCGATCAGCCCGAGCCGCTGCGCGCGCAACGCGATCTGCGCGCCGGATTCCTCGCCGCTCACATAGAGCGCGACCCGCTCGCGCGCGATTTCCGCGAGCGATTGCAGTAGCAGCGTCGATTTGCCGATGCCCGGATCGCCGCCGATCAGCACCACGCCACCCGGCACGAGTCCGCCGCCGAGCACGCGGTCGAATTCGCCCACACCGGTCGTGAAGCGCGGCACGTCGGACACTTCGATATCGGCGAGACGTTGCACCGCTGAACTTTTCGCCAGCGCCTGAAAGCGATGTGCCGACGGCGTTTCCGCTACGGATTCCGTCAGCGTGTTCCACGCGTGACAGGCGGCGCACTGGCCGGTCCATTTCGGCGATTGCGCGCCGCATTCGCTACAGACGTAGAGTGTCTTTGCCTTCGCTACTTTTGCCACACAGAGCCTTGTTTTAATTATCTTGTTTGCGCCTGAAAACGCGTTATTCCGCGCGCACCGGCACGCGCTGCGCGACGCGCACATCAGGCTCGTAGCCGATGGTGCCGCACGAGCCCGCCACATCGTCGATCGGCAGATTCGCGCTCCACAGTTCGACGCGCGTGCCGACGTCTGCACCGGGGCACGGCGTGAGATCGACGGTGAGCATGTCCATCGACACCCGGCCGACGAGCTGCGTCTTCACGCCATCGACGATCACCGGCGTGCCTTCCGGCGCCACGCGCGGATAGCCGCACGCGACCACGCCGATACGCATCGGCTTGAAAGCCGTGTAGGTCGAGCCGTAACCGATCGTGTGCCCCGCTTCGACCGTCTGAACGGAAATGATTTCGAACGACAGCGTCATCGCCGGCTTGAGACCCATGTCCGCGATATCCCGCCGTCACGCCCGAGGGCAAGGCGCCGTACAGGATGATGCCGGGCCGCACCCAGTCGAAATGCGCGTCCGGATGCCACAGCACCGCCGCCGAATTCGACAGGCTGCGCGCCCCCGCGATGCCTTCCGCGCCGCGCTCGA
>JAQFVJ010000004.1 GCA_029439525.1 Caballeronia sp. BR6202001591004 | reverse complement strand
GGTCACCCTCTCGCAGTTGCGCTTCGCTTCATTCGCTCTGTTCAACTCATGGTAGAACTTGCACCTACAAGATTGCGTCCATGCTGGGCGCACAAAACAAATGGCGCAGTCGATTCAGATCGACTGCGCCATTTTCAATTCTGCGGACGAAATCAGCCTTACTGCGCCGCCGCGCCCTGTTGCTTCTTCTTCGCCTCGGCGGCTTTTTCCTTTTGCGCCTTCTTGTCGAGATCGCGCAATTCCTGCTTCGAACGCGAGACCGGATTCGGCACCACGGGCAACGGCGCCTCCGATACCTGTCCGTGCGTCGAACCGTTCTCATGCCCGGCGTATTCGCCGAGTTGACCGGTGCGGTCAAATTGGGCGCGACGAACTGCACGAAAACCTCGCTGTCCTTGACCATGCCCATCTCGTAGCGCGCGCGCTCTTCGACGGCACTGGTGCTGTTCTGCAAGTCCTGCACTTCGCCTTGCACGCGCTTGTTGCGCAATTTCAGGGTGTTGTTCTTGTCGGTCTGTTGCGTAAGCTGCTGCTGCAATTCGTGAACACGCAGCCAGCCGCCGTGACCCCACCAGAGCGGGTATTGAATAATCGCCAGCAACAAGACCAGAACGACAGTGACGAGCCGCATTCGAGTAGCCGAAATAAACGCCGCCCGGCGGCTTTGAATGTCATCGAGGCCGTGAGCGGCGGGCTGAAAAGAGGGACTAACGTCGTCCTTTATCGACTAAAGCGGCAAAAGCCTTAGCCCTGCTTCAACGCAGGTTATAAAACGCCGACTTGCCCGGGTAGCTGGCGATATCGCCGAGATCTTCCTCGATACGCAACAACTGGTTGTACTTCGAGATACGGTCGCTGCGCGATAGCGAGCCGGTCTTGATCTGGCCGGCGTTCAGACCGACCGCGATATCCGCGATGGTCGAATCTTCCGTCTCGCCCGAACGGTGCGAGATGACCGCCGTGTACGACCCGCGCTTGGCCATTTCGATCGCCGCGAAGGTTTCCGTCAGCGTACCGATCTGGTTGATCTTGATGAGGATCGAGTTGGCGATGCCCTTCTCGATGCCTTCCTTCAGGATGCGCGTGTTGGTCACGAACAGATCGTCGCCGACGAGCTGGATCTTCTTGCCGAGCTTGTCGGTCAGCGTCTTCCAGCCGTCCCAGTCGGACTCGTGCATGCCGTCTTCGATCGACACGATCGGAAACTTGTCGGCCAGCGTCGCCAGATAGTCCGTGAATTCGGCCGACGACAGTTGCAGGCCTTCGCTCACCAACTGATATTTGCCGTCGTGGTAGAACTCGCTCGCCGCGCAGTCGAGCGCGAGCAGCACGTCCTCACCGGCGCGATAGCCTGCCTTCTCGATGGCTTGCAGGATGGTCGACAGGCACTCGTCGTTGCTGCCGAAGTTCGGTGCGAAGCCGCCTTCGTCGCCCACCGCCGTGCTCATGCCGCGCTCGGCCAGAATCTTCTTGAGCGCATGAAACACTTCCGCGCCGCAACGCAGCGCTTCGCGAAAGGTCGGCTGGCTCACCGGCACGATCATGAATTCCTGGATGTCCAGGCTGTTGTTGGCGTGCGTGCCGCCGTTGACGATGTTCATCATCGGCACCGGCAGTTGCATGGCGCCCGAGCCGCCGAAATAGCGGTACAGCGGCAAGCCGGCTTCTTCGGCCGCGGCCTTGGCGACCGCCATCGATACGGCGAGCATGGCATTCGCGCCGAGGTGGGATTTGTTCTCAGTGCCGTCCAGTTCGAGCAGGGTTTTGTCGAGGAAAGCCTGTTCCGAGGCGTCGAGCCCCATGATGGCTTCGGAAATCTCGGTGTTGATGTGTTCGACAGCCTTCAGCACGCCCTTGCCGCCGTAACGGCCGGCTTCGCCGTCGCGCAATTCGATGGCCTCGCGCGAGCCGGTCGAGGCGCCCGACGGCACCGCCGCGCGGCCCATCGTGCCCGATTCGAGCAGGACGTCGCATTCGACGGTCGGATTGCTTCGCGAATCGAGAATCTCGCGGCCGATGATATCTACGATAGCACTCATGGTTTCCTCAGGAAATAACGATGAATTCTGTCAGGCACAACGAAGCACGGGATTGAATCAGCCTTGCGACTTCGATCCGCGCTTCACAGGCTTCGCTCAGACCCTGCCATGCGGGCCGGGTTCATACCCGACGAAAAGCAGTGGTACCGGACAGCGAAGCGGTCACGGCCTGCCCTGCATGCGTTCGCTCATATTCGCTTAAGCATGCGCGGCTTGCCGCATAACGATCCAGCTCGATTCCGTGTCGCTTTATTTGTCGCTTCTTGGGAGGGCGGTCGATCGTGATGCGTCGATCGACGACGCGGACGCGTCGTATGGACATCGCCCCAATGCTGCACGCTCCTCCGTCACACTGGCCGCTCGTGGCGACCTATCTTTCTCACGCGTTGTCAATGCACTTGCGATGCGGGCGTCTCATGTACGCCCGCGCGACTGCCTTTTATACCTTTTATACCTTTTATACCTTTTCGATGAAAATTCCCGATGAAACTCAGTCGAAGTCGTTCTCGAGAAACGGACCGCTCTTCACCGCGCGATCGATCGTGATGAGCGTCTGCAACAACGCTTCCATGCGATGCAGCGGCACCGCGTTCGGACCATCCGACTTCGCGCATGCTGGGTCCGGATGTGTCTCCATGAACAGGCCCGACACGCCCGCCGCCACCGCCGCGCGCGCCAGCACCGGCACGAACTCGCACTGACCGCCGGAACTCGTGCCCTGCCCGCCCGGCAACTGCACCGAATGGGTGGCATCGAAGACGATCGGCGCATTGATTTCGCGCATGATCGCCAGCGACCGCATGTCGGACACGAGGTTGTTATACCCGAACGACACGCCGCGCTCGCACGCCATGAAGCGGTCTTCCGACAGACCCGCCTCACGCGCCGCATCGCGGGCCTTGTCGATCACGTTCTTCATGTCGTGCGGCGCGAGGAACTGGCCCTTCTTGATGTTGACGGACTTGCCCGACCGCGCGCATGCATGGATGAAGTCGGTCTGACGGCATAGGAACGCGGGCGTCTGCAACACGTCCACCACTGATGCCACCGCTTCGATTTCATGCTCGGCATGCACGTCCGTGAGAACCGGCACGCCGAGTTGCTTTTTCACTTCGCCGAGAATGCGCAAGCCTTCGTCCATGCCGAGGCCGCGGAACGACTTGCCCGAACTGCGGTTCGCCTTGTCGTAGGACGACTTGTAGATGAACGGTACGCCGAGCTTGTTGGTTATTTTCTTCAGCCGACCGGCGACGTCGATGGTCATCTGCTCCGACTCGACCACGCAGGTGCCCGCGATCAGAAAGAACGGCTTGTCGAGACCCGCTTCGAAGTGACACAGCTTCATGCCTGCGCTCCTGCAGTTACCTTGCTCGCGGCGGCCGCGGTTTTCGCGCCGCGCGCGCCTTGCGCATGTGCGCGCGCGACTTCGACGAACGCCTTGAACAGCGGATGCCCGTCGCGCGGTGTCGAAGTGAATTCCGGATGGAACTGCACGCCGACGAACCACGGATGCAGCGATTGCGGCAGTTCCATCATCTCGGGCAGATCTTCGCTCGGAGTACGCGCGCTGATGATAAGCCCGCCGGCTTCGAGTTGGGGCACGAAGCGGTTATTGACTTCATAACGGTGACGATGACGCTCGTTCACATCGCTGCCGTAGATCTTCTCGGCCATCGTTCCGGTCTTGATCGGGCATTTCTGCGAACCGAGGCGCATGGTGCCGCCCAGACCCGATTCTTCCGTGCGCTTCTCGATGCGGCCTGCGCGGTCGTACCACTCGGTGATGAGCGCGACAACCGGGTTCTTCGTGTCCTGATCGAACTCGGTGCTGTTGGCATCCGTCAGACCCGCGACATCGCGCGCGAATTCGATCACCGCGAGCTGCATGCCGAGGCAGATGCCGAGGTACGGCGTCTTCGATTCGCGCGCATAGCGGATCGCCTTGATCTTGCCTTCCGTGCCGCGACGCCCGAAGCCGCCCGGCACCAGCACGGCGTCGAGATGCTTGAGCGCATCCGTGCCTTCGGCGTCGATCTGCTCGGAATCGATGTACTCGATGTTGACCTTGGTCGACGTATGAATGGCCGCGTGACGCAGCGCTTCGATTAGCGACTTGTACGATTCGGTGAGCTCGACATACTTGCCGACCATGCCGATGGTCACTTCGCTCTTCGGGTTCTCGAGCTTCTGCACGAGGTCCGACCACATCTTGAGATCGGCCGGCCGCGGCGAGAGCTTCAGTTCCTCGCAAATGATCTCGTCCAGACGCTGGTCGTTGAGCATCTGCGGAATCTTGTAGATGCTGTCCACGTCCCACACGGAAATGACCGCGTCTTCCGGTACATTAGAGAACAGCGAAATCTTCTGACGCTCGTCGTCCGGAATGGGACAGTCCGCGCGGCACAACAGCATGTTCGGATAGATACCGATTTCGCGCAGCTTCTGCACGCTGTGCTGCGTCGGCTTGGTCTTGAGTTCGCCCGCGGTGGCGATGTACGGCACCAGCGTCAGATGCACGAAGCACGCGCTGTTGCGGCCCATGCGCAGGCTCATCTGACGCGCGGCTTCCAGGAAAGGCAGCGATTCGATGTCACCCACCGTGCCGCCGATTTCGACGATCGCCACGTCCGGCTGGCCGCAGGTGGCCGCAGCCGCGCCGCGCTCGACGAACGCCTGGATTTCGTTGGTGATATGCGGAATGACCTGCACCGTCTTGCCGAGATACTCGCCACGACGCTCCTTGCTGATGACGGATTCGTAGATCTGGCCCGTGGTGAAGTTATTGGCCTTGCGCATCTTCGTGCTGATGAAGCGCTCGTAGTGGCCGAGGTCGAGATCGGTTTCCGCGCCGTCTTCCGTCACGAACACTTCGCCGTGTTGAAACGGGCTCATCGTGCCGGGGTCGACGTTGATGTAGGGATCGAGCTTGAGGAGGGTGACTTTGAGACCGCGCGATTCGAGGATCGCGGCGAGAGAGGCGGCGGCAATACCCTTGCCAAGGGAAGAAACTACGCCGCCGGTGACGAATACATATTTGGTCATCGCTAGATGCTCGCGGTAAATATAAATTATACCGTAAAGGCAGGCTTCCACGAAGCGTCGGCGCGGCGGAAATCGGTCGCAAATGTGCGCCCCTTAAGCGGTTGTTTCATCGCGATGACGATGAACGCGACTCACGCGTGCGCTCGCGCCCTTAAATCATGCGGTTCCAGACGTTGCCGCGAGCGGCGCCTCCAGCGCGTTCCGCGTGCGCAGTTTCGATCGGCCGCCCCATCGGAAACAGGTGGCTGCCGTCCATCCATTCGAAATGATCGCCAACGATGCGCCACGTCATGTCCAGCCCGACGTGCCGGACTTCGCGCGAATGCGTCCCGGCGAGAAAGCCGACCGGCACCGGCACGCCGTGGGCGGTCCGCGCACCGAGCGTGCGCGGCAAGGTGCGATAGATGAGATATTCGACCTCGCGTTTGAATGCGAGCGTGCGCGCGTCGCCGGCATCGGAGGATTCAATGGAATCGCAAAGTCGATGTAGTCGGACAACATGCGCTCGTCCCAGCGCGCGAACGCCGCCTTCGAGCGGAAATGCCGCCACGCCTCGTCGCGGCTCGGTCCAGTGCATGCGACGTTTTTTCGTTGCCGCGGCGGGCGAGAGACGTTCGTCGAGGCCGGTCCATTGCGTGAAGCGCAACAGCCCGCTTTTCCAGCCCGCGATCACCGGCGAATCGAGCATCACGACGTCCTTCACCCATTGCGGGCGCTTCAACGCCGCGAGCAGCGACAGATAGCCGCCGAGCGAATGGCCGCCGAGCCAAGCCTTGCGCGGCGCTTCGCGTTCCTGTTCGCGATGGCGGCTCATGTCGTCCAGAAGCTGATCGACCAGTCCGGCGTCACCGGGAAGCGCGGATCGTGGCCGTAGCATTCGTTCGCGCGAATGTCGTAATCGTCTGCCAGTTCCGCGAAGATCGTGCGATACGTCGACGCCGGAAAACCGTTCGCGCGCGAGAAATGGATGATGTCCTTCAAGCGTGTCCCGTCGTGTGTTTTGTTATGAGCTTCGTTATGTGCTTCCGTTTATACCGTCAGCGTCCCATCCAGTAACGCGCGTGCGTCTCGCGATACCGCTCGAGCACGATCTCCGCACCGATGTCGATGCGCGTCGCGCCGTCGTCGCTGCGCGTGAGCGCGATGTCGCGCATCTGGTAGCACGCGTACACCGTCGCGTTCGGATGATGAAAACGGTTGCGACAGCACACCTGAAAGACCGCCGCGAGCGGCCCGACGGAATCGAGGAAACGCTCGGTCGACGAGGTGCGGCTGCCGTGATGCGGCGCAATCAGCACATCGTCAGCATGCAGCGCTTCGCCTTCGCGTGCAATCAGCGTACGTTCGACGTCCGCTTCGATATCGCCGGTGAAGAGCGCCACGCGCCCTTTCGCGTTCGTCACCTTGAGCACGCACGACTGATGATTCGGCTTGCCCGTCAGGGGTCCTGCCTCGGGCCACAGCATGCGGAATTCGACGCCGTCCCAGCGCCAGCACTGGCCCGCCGCGTACCGCAGCGTCGGCGCATCGTGCTGGCGGGCGTTGGACCAGAGTGCGTCGCCTGATGGCAGCGACGCCAGCAGTTGCCGCTCGGCGACAGTGTCCAGCACGGCCGGCGCGCTGCCCGCGTGGTCCGAATCGGAATGGCTGATGACGAGCGTATCGAGCGCATGCACGCCCGCCGCGAGCAGATACGGCGCGGTGATGCGTTCGATTCACGGCGTTTGCCAGCAAGGCCAGCGCATCGCATCGAGCGGCGCGGGCAGGATCGTTCCGGCGAGCGTTCCGGGCGTGACGAGCACGTTCACCCACGGAATCGCGAACGCGTTGGCGATCGGGCCGAGCAGCGGGATCTGCGAAAACCAGTAGAGCGTGAGCGGCGCCAGCGCGAGCGTCACAGCGTATTGCACGCGTGCTTCGGCCTTCTCGACATCGACGACGTCGATATCGATCGATGCCGTCACGCTCGACGAAGCAGCCTCGATTCGGTCTTTCCAGTCGAGCGTCTCGAACGCATCGTCCGCTTCTTCGGGCGCGCGACTCGCATCGCGTTCGCGCGCTTCGATGGCGAAGAGTATCGCCGTCACCGTGCAGAACGACAGCCAGAAACCGGGCGACGTCACCGCCCACGAATCGGCGAGCCGCACCAGCACGAGCGCCCAGCACAACACGAGCGACAAAGCCGGCCGACGTCCGCACGCATACGCGACGGCGACCGACAGCATCCAGAACGCACGCTGCGCGGGCACGTTGAAACCGGCGAGCGTGGCATAGAACGCCGCGAAAAAAGCCGCGAAAAAAGCCGCGCTCAGCGCGGACACCTTCGGCGCCGCGACGATCAACGGCGCGCGAATGCCACGCCATCTGAAGCGCCACCACACAAACCCGCACGCAATCGACGCAAGCCCGGCCACGAAGCCCATATGCAGGCCCGATATCGCCACGAGATGACTCGTGCCGTCGCGCGCGCTCACAAGGTCCAGTCGGGATCGCTCACGGCGTCCTGCGCGCCGACCGCCAGCGCCACGACGATGCCGCGATGCGGCGCATCCGCGAGCATGGTCTCGATGCGCGCACGCACATGCGCACGCACGCACGCGGTCGATCATCAGCAGCGGACCGATCGCGTCATGCGGCAGACGTCACGGCGCGCGCGACATCGACACGTAACCGGTGGCGCGAATGCCGCGTTCGAGCATCGACACTTCCATGTCGCGCAGACCGAAGTTGGCATCGTTGTGCGGACGCTTCAGCCGCGCGGTGAGCGTCCAGCGCTGCCCCGCTTCGAGCTTCATTGGTTTCGCGGGCGCACCCGATCCGCCGCGCTTCGGCGGCATCCACGTCAGCCGAACGATGCGCGGAAAGTCACGCAATCCCGCGCCGTTCGATTCCACTTCGAACAGAAAGCGCGTGCCCTCCTCGCCCGCTTCAGGAAGCCAGCGCACGAATCCCGTGAGCGCGATATCGCGCTGCTCGAATTCGAGCGGGAGATGCGGCGTCAATCGCCATTCCGCGCGCAACGCGGCATACGAAAAACCGATCACACACGCCGTCGCAACAATGAAACCGCGATGAAACCGCGCCGCCCCAAGCAGCACCAAATCCGCCGCACAACACAGTGCCCAACCGCCCCAACCCGGCACACCGCCTGCTGCTGCAAGCCCCACACGCCCAGCGCAAAACTCAGCAAAACCACCCGCACACATCCTCTCCTTGCCTTTCGCTATACGAACGAACGCATCCGCACCGGACGAGATTGATCATCCAGAGTCACGAGCGAACCCAAAAACAACGAAAACGATTGTGAAGACGCGAGTGTGAGCCGTGGGAGCGCGGCGTGCGCATTGGCCGTTGTGCCTAGGGCGAGCGCGGCTTCGTCGATGCCGCGCAACTCCGCCAGAACTTTGGCGATAGCCGGCACTTGATCGGGCGTATTGCGGCCCTTGTAACGCCACGCCGGCGCGATATCGGGCGCATCGGTTTCGAGCACAATCGAATCCAGCGGCAGATCTGCCGCGAGCCGCCTGATCTGCCGCGCTCGCTCGAACGTCAGGTTGCCGCCGAAGCCCAGCCGCATGCCGTGCGCGATGAACGCTTCCGCCTGCTGAAAGCTGCCGTTGAACGCGTGCGCGATGCCGCAATGAACATCGTGCACGCGCAGGCCCTTGAGCACCTTGTCCTGCGATTTGCGCACGTGACAGATCACCGGAAGGCCAAACTGTCGCGCAAGTTTTAGCTGTTCATTATAGAAAAACGTCTGTCGAGCGTCGTCGAGCGTCGGCACGAAGTAGTCCAGCCCGATTTCGCCGATGCCGACGAACAGCGGATCGTCGAGACTCGCCTCGATCTCTTCGCGCAACACGCGCAAATCGTCGTCAGTGGCGCGCGGCGTAAAGAGCGGATGGATACCGAGCGCATACGCGCCGCCTTCGATGCGATGCGCAAGCTCCCGCACCGTCGCGAAGTTGCCGCGATCCACGCCCGGAATCACAATGCGATCGACGCCCGAACGTAGCGCGCCAGTCGCCACGGCGTCGCGGTCGGCGTCGAATTCACTAGCATCGAGATGGCAGTGCGTATCGATCCACATGACGCGCTCCGCAAATGGCGTCGACGTTAAACGGGAACCGGCGGCTCTTCGTGCAGCACGCCATCGCGCAGACGCATGATGCGGTCGCAGCGCGCGGCGAGATCCGGATCGTGCGTGACGATCACGAAGCTCGTCTGCAACGTTTCCGACAATTCCAGCATCAGATTGAACACCGTGTCCGCCGTGCCGCCGTCGAGGTTGCCGGTCGGTTCGTCCGCGAGCACACAGGCCGGATGCGTGACCAGCGCCCGCGCGATTGCCACGCGCTGACGCTCGCCGCCCGACAGCTCGCCCGGACGATGCTTCGAACGATGCCCGATGCCCACGCGCTCCAGTATCGTCTGCGCTTTCTTGCGCGCGTTTTCCTCAGGCATACGGCGGATGCGCAGCGGCATCGCCACGTTGTCGAGCGCGGTGAATTCCGGCAGCAGATGATGGAACTGATATACGAAACCGAGCGAACGGTTGCGCAACTCGTTGCGCTCCTTCTCCTTCAGTTCCGTGAACGGCTTGCCCATCAGCGAGATCTTGCCTGCGCTCGGTTCGTCGAGCCCGCCGAGCACGTGCAGCAGCGTGCTTTTGCCCGAACCCGACGCGCCGACGATAGCGAGCTTCTCGCCGCGCCGCACTTCGAGTTGTGCGTTGTCGAGCACCTGCACGTTGAAGCCGCCCTGCACGAAGGTCTTGGAAATGGACGAGGCGTGCAGAACGATGTCGTTCGAGTTCATATGCTTGTTCATGTCACTCATACCGCAGCGCTTCCGCCGGGCGCACCTTCGCGCCGCGCCAGCTCGGATAGAGCGTCGCGAGCGAAGACAACAGGAACGCGATGACGTCGATGCGAATCACGTCGCTCGCCACTAGTTCGGACGGCAACTCGCTGATGAAATACACCGAAGGCGGCAGGAATTGCACATGGAAAAGCTGTTCGATCAGCGGTACGAGCCACGGAATGCTCCACGCGATCAGACAGCCGAGCGTCACGCCGATCGCCGTGCCGGTAAAGCCGATGGTCACGCCCTGCACGACGAAGATCTTCATGATCGAGCCGTGTTGCGCGCCGAGCGTGCGTAGGATGGCGATATCGGCCTGTTTGTCGGTTACGGTCATCACGAGCGACGACACGAGATTGAACGCCGCCACCGCGATGATCAGCGTGAGGATGATGAACATCATGCGCTTTTCGATCTGCACGGCGGAGAACCAGGTCTTGTTCTGCTGCGTCCAGTCGCGGATATAGAGGTCGCCCGAGAGCGTGTGCGACAACTGCCGCGCGACTTCCGGCGCGCGCTGCATGTCCTTCAGACGCAATCGCACGCCGGTCGGCGCGGGCTGGCGGAACAGCGCCTGCGCGTCCTGAATGGAGATGAGCGCGAGCGTCGAATCGTATTCGTAGTGCCCGGATTCGAAGATGCCGACCACCGTGAACTGTTTGAGGCGCGGCATTATGCCGGCTGGCGTGATGGTGCTTTCGGGCGCAACGAGCGTGATCTTGTCACCGTCCATCACGCCGAGGTTGGTCGCGAGATCGGCGCCGAGCACGATGCCGAATTCGCCCGGCTTGAGTGCGTTGAGTGAGCCGGAGCGCATTTCCTTGCCGATGTCCGACACCTGCGGCTCCAGCGATGGCTCCACGCCGCGCAGCGCCACGCCGCTCACGGCGCCCTGGCGCGTGAGCAGCGCCTGCGCCTCGGCGTAGGGCGCGGCGCCGATCACTTCGGCTTCATGATTCTTGCGCGCTTCTTGCGCGGAGAGCTGCCAGTCGGGCATCGAGCCAGTCGGCGAGAAGATTTCGACGTGCGCGAGTACCGACAGCATGCGGTCGCGCACTTCCTTCTGGAAACCGTTCATCACGGAAAGCACCACGATCAACGCTGCGACGCCGAGCGCGATGCCCGACATCGACACGAGCGCGATGAAGGAGATGAAGCCGTTGCCTGTGGTGCGTTTGCTGGCGCGTGTGTAGCACAAGCCGATCTGCCATTCGTACGGGAGTTTCAAGCGAATCCTTATCTCTGCGGTTGCTGCGTTGCGCGACCCGTGGCCTCTTTTTCGCATACGCAAGAACGAAGCATCGCGGACGCGCCGCGCTGCCGGCTTCGATCCTGTCCGAGCGCCGGTCCGAGCGCGAAATCTGCGAAAGTTTGCCATATAAGACGAGTTCCACGTTAGACGAGGTGCTTGCACACGGTCGGAAATCGCGCCCGGCGCGCCGATCCCGCCGCCCGCAATGCCCTACAATGCGACCCATCATGCCCGCACCCGAACTCCATCTCCTGCTTCCGTTTGCCCTACCCTCGGCCGCCGATGCCGCTACCGCACTGCACGGACTGGAGAGCGCGGCGCTCGACCGTTTGCTTGCGCGCGCGACACTCGAGGAGCGCGTGATCGGCGAGGACTTTCAGTGCATGCTCCCGCACGAACGCTGGATCGCGCGGCGCTTCAATGCCGTCACGCCCGCCGACACGCGTTATGCCGACGACGCCCCGCTCGCCCCCTTCATGCTGCTAGCCGATGGCGGCGATCCCGGCGACAAGCTGTGGGCGTGTATCGAACCGGTTCATGTGCGTATCGCACACGATCATCTCGTACTGATCGATCCCGCCACGCTCGGCGTGCGTACCGAGGAAGCGCGCGCGCTCTTCGATGCGGCGCGGCCCGTGATCGAAGATCTGGGCATCACGCTGCAGGCGCCGACGCCGCTACGCTGGTACGTTGCGTGCGATGCGCTCGGCGCGCTCGCGGGCGCGTCGCTGCTGCGCGCGTCGGGGCGCAACATCGAAATCTGGCTGCCGCACGAAGCTGGCACCGGCGAACGCTCGCGTCCGTGGATGAAGCTTCAGAACGAAGTCCAGATGGCCTGGTTCGAGCATCCACTCAATATCGAACGCGAGTCGCGCGGCCTGCCCGCGATCAACTCGATCTGGCTGCACGGTCAGGGCACGATGCGCCCCGTCACCGGCCGCTTCACACATGTCATGTCCGATGCCGCCGCGACGCGCGGGCTCGCCCTCGCCTCTGGCGTCACGCCGAGCTCGCCGCCGGAATCGTTCGCGGCGCTGTCGAAAGGCTTCACCGAAGGCAGCACGCTCGTCGAACTCGACCCGTTCTCGGCGCCGTTCATCCAACAGGACTGGGCGCGCTGGAACGACGCACTCAAGGCGCTCGAAGCCGCGTGGTTCGCGCCCGCGCTCGCCGCCCTCACCGACGGCACGCTCGGCCGACTGCGTCTCACGCTTTGCGGCGACACCGGCTCGGTGACGCTGTCCGTCACGCGCGCCGATCTGCGCAAGTTCTGGCGTCGCCGGCGGATCGCGGCGCTCTTCATCGAATAAGGCTTTCAGCATGACGCGAATCGTCACTCGTGCCTCTTCCCTCGCCGACACCGAAGCGCTCACGCGCCACGGCCTGCATCCCGTCATCGCGCGCCTGTATGCGGCGCGCGGCATCACGTCGCCGGAGGAAGTCGAAACGAAACTGAAGCGTCTGCACGCGCCGCTCGGCCTGAAAGGCTGCGACAATGCCGCCGTCGTGCTCGCCGATGCGCTCGCCGCCAACAAGCGCATGCTGGTCGTCGCGGACTACGACTGCGACGGCGCGACCGCCTGCGCCGTGGCCGTGCGCGGGCTGCGCATGTTCGGCGCGAACATCGATTATCTGGTGCCGAACCGCTTCGAATATGGCTACGGGCTGACGCCGGAAATCGTCGATCTGGCCGCGCGCGCCAAACTCGGGCAGCCCGAACTGCTGATTACGGTCGATAACGGCATCGCCAGCGTGGACGGCGTCGCGGCGGCGAATGCGCTCGGCATGGACGTGCTCGTGACCGATCACCATCTGCCCGGCGACGTGCTGCCCGACGCGCGCGCCATCGTCAATCCGAATCAGCCGGGCTGCGCGTTTCCGAGCAAGTGCATCGCGGGCGTGGGCGTCATATTCTACGTGCTGCTCGCGTTGCGCGCAGAACTGCGGCGTTGCGGCGCGTACGACGACGCCCATCCCGAGCCGCGTCTCGACGGTCTGCTCGACCTCGTCGCGCTCGGCACGGTCGCGGACGTCGTCAAGCTCGATTGCAACAACCGCATTCTGGTCGCGCAGGGATTGAAGCGGATCCGCTCGGGACGCATGCAGCCGGGCATCGCCGCGCTGTTCCGCGCCGCCGGGCGGGATGCGCGCGCCGCGTCGGGCTTCGATCTCGGCTTCGCGCTGGGGCCACGGCTGAATGCGGCGGGACGACTTTCGGACATGTCGCTCGGCATCGAATGTCTGACGACCGACGATATCGGCCGCGCGTGGGAACTCGCCCAGCAGCTCGATGGCATGAACCGCGAACGGCGCGAAATCGAAGCGGGCATGCAGCAGCAGGCGCTCGCCGAGTTGCAGACGATCGATCCCGGCGAACGCGCGACCTTCACGCTCTACGACGCAAGCTGGCATCAGGGCGTGATCGGCATCGTCGCGGGACGGCTGAAGGAGAAGTTTCACCGGCCGTCGTTCACCTTCGCGCATGCGGACGACAGCGGCGCGCTGTGCAAAGGCTCGGGGCGCTCGATTCCCGGTTTTCATCTGCGCGATGCGGTCGATCTCATTTCCAAGCGCGAACCGGGCATGATCCACAAGTTCGGCGGACACGCGATGGCGGCGGGTCTGACGCTCGCCACTGCCGATATTCCGGGCTTCACCGCAGCGTTCGAAGCGGTCGGGCGCGAGTGGCTGACGGCCGAAGCCCTGTCGTGCACCATCGAAACCGATGGCGAGCTGGAAGACGCATACTTCACGCCGCAATTCGTCGAATTGCTCGATGCGGCGGTCTGGGGGCAGGGCTTTCCCGTACCGATGTTCTCCGGCGAGTTCGAGGTCGCGTCGCAGGCGCTCGTGAAGGACAAGCATCTGAAGCTGTCGCTGCTGCGCGGGCGTCAGCGCTTCAACGCGATCTGGTTCAATCACGTCGATCCCTTGCCGCAGCGCGCGACCGTCGCATACCGGCTCGTCAGCGATTCGTGGAACGGCATGGCGCACGTGCAGTTGATCGTCGAGCACGCGGCCTGAGGGCTTTTGCGCCGATTACGCGCCCGAAAGGCGAAACGACACGCCTCGCCGAACGCCGGTGCCTCGGGCGTTCGGAAGGGATTTACCCTGCCACTAAGCTATAATTTCACCTTTTTACGAAGCCGAAGATCGAGATAATGGAAACGGAACGTCTCAACGCCATTGAAAGCCTTCTGGCCGACCTGCGCCGTCGCGCGGGCGAGCTACGGGGGTATCTTTGACTACGACGCCAAGTCCGCGCGTCTAGCCGAAGTCAACAAGGAACTCGAAGACCCTAACGTCTGGAACGACTCGAAGAACGCCCAGGCGCTCGGTCGTGAAAAGAAGCTGCTCGACGGCGTGGTGTCCACGCTCACGGCGCTGGACAACGACCTGCTCGACGCCGACGACCTGTTCAGCATGGCGCGCGAAGAAAACGACGAAGACACCCTCGTCGCCTGCGAATCCAGCGCCGATGCCCTGCGCCTGCGCGTCGAAGACATGGAATTCCGCCGGATGTTCTCCAACCCGGCCGATCCGAACAACTGCTTCATCGACATTCAGGCCGGCGCCGGCGGCACCGAGGCATGCGACTGGGCGTCGATGCTGCTGCGCCAATACCTGCGCTACTGCGAACGCAAAGGCTTCAAGACCGAAGTGCTCGAAGAGTCCGAAGGCGATGTCGCCGGCATCAAGAGCGCGACCATCAAGGTCGAAGGCGAATACGCGTACGGCTATCTGCGCACCGAAACGGGCATTCACCGCCTCGTGCGCAAGTCGCCGTTCGATTCGTCGGGCGGACGTCACACGTCGTTCTCATCGGTGTTCGTGTATCCGGAAATCGACGATTCGATCGAGATCGAAATCAATCCCGCCGATATTCGCACGGACACGTATCGCGCTTCGGGCGCGGGTGGCCAGCACATCAACAAAACCGACTCCGCCGTACGCCTGACGCACGCGCCGACCGGCATCGTCGTGCAGTGCCAGAACGACCGCTCGCAGCACCGCAACCGCGCGGAAGCCATGCAGATGCTGAAAGCGCGTCTTTACGAATTCGAGATGCGCAAGCGCCAGGCCGAACAGGACAAGCTCGAATCGAGCAAGACCGATATGGGCTGGGGCCATCAGATTCGCTCCTACGTGCTCGACCAGAGCCGCGTGAAGGATCTGCGCACCAATGTGGAAATGAGCAACACGCGCGCCGTGCTCGACGGCGACCTCGACGACTTCATCGGCGCGAGCCTGAAACAGGGCGTTTAAGCCGCCAGCGCGGGTATCGAAGCATCGATTTCGTGCTTTCGTTCCATCCCGCCCCGCATTCGCCTCGCATCACCAGCCAAGACACACCATGAACGAACCGATTCAACCGTGCGCGTTGCCCGAGGAAGAGAACCAGATCATCGCCGAGCGCCGCGAAAAGCTGCGCGCGCTGCGCGAGCAGGGCGTCGCCTATCCGAACGACTTCCGCCCAACGCATCAGGGGGCCGCGCTGCAAACCGAATACGCCGACACAGACAAGGACGCGTTCGAAGCGAATCTCCTGCCCGTCGCGCTCGCCGGTCGCATTATGTTGAAGCGCGTGATGGGCAAGGCCAGCTTCGCGACGGTTCAGGACGGCAGTGGCCAGATCCAGTTCTTCATCACGCCGGCCGACATCGGCGCGGACACCTACGAAGCATTCAAGAAGTGGGATCTGGGCGATATCGTCGCGGCCAAGGGCGTGCTTTTCCGTACCAACAAGGGCGAACTATCGGTGCGCTGCACAGAACTGCGCTTGCTGTCGAAGGCGCTGCGTCCGCTGCCGGACAAGTTCCACGGCCTCGCCGATCAGGAAATGCGCTATCGCCAGCGCTATGTCGATTTGATCGTCACGCCGGAATCGCGCAAGACCTTCACGGCGCGCACCAAGGCGTTTTCGTCGATCCGCAATTTCATGGCGAAGGCGAACTTCATGGAAGTCGAAACGCCGATGCTGCATCCGATTCCGGGCGGTGCGGCGGCCAAGCCCTTCGTCACGCATCACAACGCGCTCGACATGCAGATGTTCCTGCGCATCGCGCCCGAGCTTTATCTAAAGCGCCTGATCGTCGGCGGCTTCGAGCGCGTATTCGAGATCAACCGCAACTTCCGGAATGAAGGCGTGTCGTCACGTCACAATCCGGAATTCACGATGATGGAATTCTACGCTGCATACACGGATTACGCGTGGCTGATGGACTTCACGGAGCAGTTGATCAGTCAGGCCGCGATCGATGCGCTCGGCACCGCGACGATCACGTATCAGGGTCGCGAGCTCGATCTGAGCAAGCCGTTCCATCGTCTGACGATCAATCAGGCCATCCAGAAGTACGCGCCGCAATACACCGATGCGCAGTTAGCGGATGCTGCGTTCCTGCGCACGGAACTGAAGAAGTTCGGCATCGACACGAATCAACCGACGTTTCTGAACGCAGGCGTCGGCTCGCTGCAGCTCGCGCTGTTCGAGGAAACCGCCGAGTCGCAATTGTGGGAGCCGACCTATATCGTCGATTACCCGATCGAAGTGTCGCCGCTCGCTCGCGCGTCGGATTCGGTGCCGGGTATCACGGAGCGTTTCGAGCTGTTCATCACGGGACGCGAGATCGCCAACGGCTTCTCGGAGCTGAACGATCCGGAAGATCAAGCTGCGCGGTTCCAGAAGCAGATCGATCAGAAAGACGCCGGCGACGAGGAAGCGATGTACTTCGACGCCGACTATATCCGCGCGCTCGAATACGGTATGCCGCCGACGGGCGGTTGCGGCATCGGCATCGACCGTCTGGTGATGTTGCTGACCGATAGTCCCAGCATCCGCGACGTGATTCTGTTCCCGCACCTGCGTCGGGAAGACTGAAGTCGCTTCCTTCGAAGGCTTTAAAAGCGCGCCCTTTGCGGTGCGCTTTTTTCGTCCTGACGATTTTGTTGTAACCGCTGGTAAAAGTTTGAAGCCAATTCTCCCCGTCACGACGAGAGAGGACGTCGCTTCAGGCTTGGCATCGGTCGTGCTTCAACCTTGGCACGCCATATCCGCGAAATTGTTACAACAGGAAAAAGCCAAGAATTCGGGTTTCCCCCACAATGCATTGTGACAAGTGGTATTTCCGTGGAAGTTTGCCTCGAAACGGAGGTTCACAAAAATGGATAACGGACCCAACAAATTCAGTACGTCCCCTCGTCTTTCCCGTCGGGCGGCGGTCAGCCGCAGCAGCGGCGCCTGCATTCGCTCATCGCGACGGCGGCGGGCGCGGTCATCGTCGCGAGCCTCGTGGTAACGGCCGCGATGACAGGACTCTTCCCGAAGCCATCGAGCACTTCGCTGCAGAATCCGCAGACACAGTCGGCAGCGGTCGCTCAGCAGCCCGTGCAGGATTCGGCGGCACCGAGCAATGCGCAATCCACCTTCGGCGCAAGCCGCGTAACAGCAGGCTCAGCAACGACAGGCACAGCAGCAGGCCGCTCAACAAGCCGCGCAGCAACAGGCTCAACAGTCGCCGGTTCAGCAACCGCCTCAGCACGCCGCTGTTTGCTCGACTTGCTGCACCGTTGAAGCAATTTCGGCGGTGCGTCGTGAAGGACATGGCACGGGCATCGGCGCGGTCGCAGGCAGTGTGGTGGGGAATCAGTTCGGGCGTGGCGGCGGCTGCACCGCGATGACCCTGCTCGGTGCGCTCGGCGGTGGTCTGGCCGGCAACTCAGTCGAAAAGCACATTCGCAGCGAGACCGACTACTCCGTGCGTGTTCATATGGAAAATGGGCACACGCGCTACTCACGTACAAGAACCCGCCGCCGTTCCAGCAAGGCAAACGCGTGCATATTTCGAACGGCACGCTGGTGTCGGGTTGATCGACGTCGTCTCGCGTGAATAAAAAAAGCGGTGAATCTTTCGGGAATCACCGCTTTTTGCTTGTGTCTGCTCAGTTCGTTGCTGCGACGATTTCATCGACACACTGCGCGACCGACAGCGTCGCCGTGTCCAACCGAAGTACCGGTCTATCCCACGCTTCGTAGTGTCGCGTCTCGACCTGTTCCCATGTCGGAAGCCGCAGCCCTTCCACCGTCGAAGCGCGCGTCTCCACCCTGCGCCGATGCATCGGCCCCATCCGAACAGACGACTTCGATTTCGTGCAGCTTCACGCCTGCCCGCTAGCAACGTCACGATATGCATCGCACGTGATCTTCAGCGGGTTCACGGAATCGGCGATCACGGTGATCCAGACGCACATTCTCGTCGGAGAGCCGATAAGCCGCGAGATAACCCGCCGGTCCGACATCCGCGCCATCAGGCAACACGCCCGATGATCGAAAATCGCCTGTTCAATCGAATCGATCCGCAGATAAACTGCCTGAAGGGGCGCGGCGAGCCGTGCCGCGATCGTGCTCTTTCCCGTGCCGGGCATACCAGAAAAAACGATGAACACGGTCCTAATGATCCCGCTGCGAACTGCGCGCCGGATTTTGCCGGCCGCGCACCGCGAGATACGCCCACCAGATGTAGCCCGAGAAACCATAGAACACGAACAGGCAGAACAGCATCACCGGCGGATCAGACGACACCAGCACGAACGCCACCACGATCAGAAGCACGCCCGCGAACGGAATGCGATAGCGCACGTCGAGCGCCTTGCCGCTGTAGAACGGCGCGTTCGACACCATCGTGACGCCCGCATAAATGGTCAGCGCGAACGCGACCCACGGCAGCCACACGAGTTTGAGCGGCACGCGATTATCGGTCGCGAGCCACACGAATCCGGCGATCAGCGCAGCCGCCGCCGGCGAAGGCAATCCCTGGAAATAGCGCTTGTCGACCACACCGACATTCGTATTGAAGCGCGCGAGCCTCAGCGCCGCACCCGAGCAATAGACGAACGCCGCGAGCCAGCCCCAGCGCCCGAGGTCTTTCAGCACCCATTCGTACATCACGAGCGCAGGCGCGACACCGAACGACACCATGTCGGACAAACTGTCGAACTGTTCGCCAAAGGCGCTCTGCGTATGTGTCATGCGCGCGACGCAGCCGTCCATGCCGTCGAGCATCATCGCGACGAAAATCGCGATCGCCGCGATCTCGAAGCGCACGTTCATCGCCTGCACGACGGCGAAGAAGCCGCAGAACAGCGCGGCGGTCGTGAAGGCATTGGGCAGCAGATAGATGCCGCGCTTCTTCAGGAATTGTTGCCGCTTGGCGCGCCGCGTCTCGACGACGCTGACGTCCTGCGCGGCCTTGTTGCGACGGAACGCGCACGGCGTCGTTCCGTTCATGCGGTTACGGCGCGGTTTAAATGCCGCCATCGAGTCCTCCGAGTCCTGCCCGAACCGAAACCGGCGTTATTCCGCAAACTCGGCGAGGATCGTCGACGAGGCGGAGACCTTCTCGCCGATCGACACGCGCGGCCGACTGCCGATCGGCAGATACACGTCCACGCGCGACCCGAAGCGGATGAAGCCGTAGTGCTGACCGCGCTTGAGCGGCTCGCCGACATGCACGTAGCACAGGATGCGGCGCGCGATCAGGCCGGCGATCTGCACCGACGTCACCGTATGCCCCGCCGCGGTCTGGATGACGATCGCGTTACGCTCATTCTCGGTCGATGCCTTGTCGACCGCGGCGTTCAGATACGCGCCCGGGAAGTACTGCACCTTGGAGATCGCGCCGTCCACCGGCGAACGCTGCGAATGGACGTTGAACACGTTCATGAACACGCTGATCTTGAGGGCTTCGCGGCCCACGTACGGATCCTGCGTCGTTTCGATCGCGACGATCCGGCCATCGGCGGGACACAGCACCGCGTTCGGTTGGGCGGGAATCGGGCGCGGCGGATCGCGGAAGAACTGCACGACGAAGATCACGATCAGCCAGAAGAGCCAGGCGAAGCCGAAGCCGCCGATCGCCTGCACGAGAATGGCAACGACAGCGGCGATGCCGATGAACGGCCAGCCTTCGCGGGCGATGATCGGATGAGGATAGTTCATGAACGAGTTCTGTGTTTTTCAAAAACCGTAGGATAGCAAAAGCCGCCCGGAGCATAGGGCGCCCGGACGGTTTTCGGTGCAGCAAAAAGCGTGACTAGCGTAAAACCTTAGTTCTTCGACTGGTCGACCAGCTTGTTCTTCGCGATCCACGGCATCATCGCGCGCAGCTTCGAGCCAACCTGCTCGATCTGGTGCTCGGCCGTGATGCGGCGGCGCGATTGCAGCGTCGGTGCGCCGGCATGGTTTTCCAGAATGAAGTTCTTCGCGTATTCGCCGGTCTGGATGTCCTTCAGGACGTCCTTCATCACCTTCTTCGTTTCGTCGGTGATAAGGCGCGGACCCGTCACGTACTCGCCGAATTCGGCATTGTTCGAAATCGAGTAGTTCATGTTGGCGATGCCGCCTTCGTAGATCAGATCGACGATCAGCTTCAGTTCGTGCAGGCACTCGAAGTACGCCATTTCCGGCGCGTAGCCCGCTTCCACCAGCGTTTCGAAGCCGGCCTTGATCAGATTGACGGTGCCGCCGCACAGCACGGCCTGCTCGCCGAACAGATCGGTTTCGGTTTCTTCACGGAAGTTCGTCTCGATGATGCCCGCACGGCCGCCGCCGTTCGCCACCGCATACGACAGCGCGACGTCACGCGTCGAGCCAGTCTTGTCCTGCGCGACCGCGATCAGATGCGGCACGCCGCCGCCGTTCTGGTACGTGTTGCGCACCGTGTGGCCCGGGGCCTTCGGCGCGATCATGATGACGTCGAGATCCGCGCGCGGAATCACCTGACCGTAGTGGATGTTGAAACCGTGCGCGAAGGCCAGCGCCGCGCCCTGCTTGGCGTTGTCGTGCACTTCGTTCTTGTAGACTTCGGGGATCTGCTCGTCCGGCAGCAGCATCATGACGACGTCGGCACCCTTCACGGCTTCGCCCACTTCCTTCACCTTCAGGCCCGCGTTCTCGGCCTTGCTCCACGGTGCGCCGCCCTTACGCAGACCAACCGTCACGTTCACACCGCTTTCCTTCAGGTTCAGCGCGTGTGCATGGCCTTGCGAGCCATAGCCGATGATGGTGACTTGCTTGCTCTTGATGAGGGAAAGGTCGGCGTCCTTGTCGTAGAAAACTTTCATGGTGGTTCCTTGTCCTGATGCGTGAATGAGTTGTGCTGCTTGCTTGTGCTGATTGATGTAGTCGGGGCTTCTTGACCTACACCTTGAGAATGCGCTTGCCCCGGCCGATGCCGGAACTGCCCGTGCGAACCGTTTCGAGGATCGCCGTGGCATCGAGTCCCTGGATAAACGCGTCGAGCTTGTCGGACGCGCCCGTCAGTTCCATCGTGTAGGTCTTCTCGGTCACGTCAATGATGCGGCCGCGGAAGATATCCGCCATACGCTTCATCTCTTCGCGTTCCTTGCCGACCGCCCGTACCTTGATGAGCATCAGCTCGCGCTCGATGTGGGCGCGCTCTGTCAGGTCGATCACTTTCACCACCTCGATCAGGCGGTTCAGGTGCTTTGTGATCTGTTCGATCACGTCGTCCGAGCCAATCGAGACGATGGTCAGCCGCGACAGCGAACTGTCTTCGGTCGGCGCCACCGTCAGCGTTTCGATGTTATAGCCGCGCGCCGAAAAGAGCCCGACGACGCGCGATAACGCGCCCGGCTCGTTTTCCAGCAAAACGGAGATGATGTGTTTCATGTTCGTACTCCCGATGATGTCCAGTTGAGCCTCGAAGGGAACTCACGCGCGGCACTTGTCTTTCGTGAAGACAGGCGCGCGCGAACCCGCGATTCGAAACCCGCGTTATAGATCCTCGGACCCGAGCAGCATTTCCGCGATGCCTTTACCGGCTTGCACCATCGGGAATACGTTTTCGGTGGGATCGGTCTGGAAGTCGAGAAATACGGTGCGCTCCTTGAGACGCAGCGCTTCCTTCAGCGCCGGCTCAACGTCCGCGGTCTTTTCGACGCGAATGCCGACGTGGCCGTACGCTTCGGCGAGCTTCACGAAGTCGGGCAGCGCATCCATGTACGAACTGGAATAGCGCTTCTTGTATTCGATCTGCTGCCACTGGCGCACCATGCCCAGATAGCGGTTGTTCAGCGAGATGATCTTGACGGGCGTGTTGTACTGCTTGCACGTCGAGAGCTCCTGAATGCACATCTGGATGGAGCCTTCGCCGGTGATGCAGACCACTTCGTCGTCCGGATAGGCCATCTTCACGCCCATAGCCGCCGGCAGGCCGAAGCCCATAGTGCCGAGACCGCCCGAGTTGATCCAGCGGCGCGGCTTGTTGAGCGGATAGAACTGCGCCGCCCACATCTGATGCTGGCCGACATCCGAACAGACGAACGCGTTGCCATCGGTCAGTTCCGCGAGCTTTTCGACGACGTACTGCGGCTTGATGATGTCGCTCTTGCGGTCATAGGACAGGCAATCCTTCGAGCGCCAGCCTTCGATCTCGTCCCACCACGCCTTGAGCGCTTGCGTGTCCGGGCCGTGCTCGGCGTGCTGAAGCTGCTCGATCATTTCCTTCAGCACTTCCTTCACGTCGCCGACGATGGGGATATCTACCTTCACGCGCTTGGAAATGGACGACGGGTCGACGTCGATATGGATGATCTTGCGCGGCGACGATGCGAAGTGCTTCGGGTCGCCGATCACACGGTCGTCGAAGCGCGCGCCGATGGCGATCAGCACGTCGCAGTTCTGCATCGCCATGTTGGCTTCGTACGTGCCATGCATGCCGAGCATGCCCAGAAACTTCTTGTTGGACGCGCGGTAACCGGCCGAGACCCATCAGCGTATTGGTGACCGGATAGCCGAGCAGATCGGCGAACTGGCTCAGCTCGCGCGATGCGTCCGCCAGAATGGTGCCGCCGCCCGTGTAGATATACGGGCGCTTGGCCGACAGCAGCAGTTGCACCGCCTTGCGGATCTGGCCCGAATGACCTTTGGTGACCGGGTTGTACGAACGCAGCGAGACGGACTTGATCGGCTCGTACTTGCACGGCGTCTTCGACACGTCCTTGGGAATGTCGATCAACACGGGACCGGGACGGCCGGTACGCGCGATGTAGAAAGCCTTTTTGACGGTTTCGGCGAGATCGCGCACGTCCTTCACGAGGAAGTTGTGCTTCACGCACGGACGCGTAATGCCGACGGTGTCGCACTCCTGAAACGCGTCGAGGCCGATGGCCACGGTCGGAACCTGGCCGCTGATGACGACGAGCGGAATGGAATCCATATAGGCCGTGGCGATGCCGGTGACGGCATTGGTGACGCCCGGGCCGGAAGTCACGAGGCACACGCCCACTTTGCCGGTCGAACGCGAATACGCGTCGGCGGCGTGCACGGCGGCCTGCTCGTGGCGCACGAGAATGTGCTGAATCTGGTCCTGCTTGTAGAGCTCGTCGTAGATGCAGAGTACCGAGCCGCCGGGATAACCCCAGATGAATTCGACGTTTTCATCGGCCAGCGAGCGCATGAGCACGGTGGCGCCGATGGAGTCGGCTTCGGGAGGAGGAGTGGAGTGGTATCCGACGTGGAGAATTCCGCGCTAGGCATGTTCATTCATTACCTTTCGAATTTTCGGCAAAAAATTGATCGGGTACTCTCTGCCCGGGCTCGTGGCTCTGGTTCAAGCGGCGCGTCTAGTCTAGGTTTGGCAGGCGTGCTCTTCTTCTTGGGCTCGCCTCAATCGCCTCAAAGCAGACATTTCACTGGAAGACGCCTAGTCGAAATATATAACATATAATAACGGCTGGCGAGACCGGTCAAGGAAAAAGTGGTGGAACGGAACCGGCAGAGCGACGGCTTTCGTCCCTTTCCGAGGCATTTTCCCGGACGTGGACCCGCCTCGCAGCGCTCATCGCGCTGCAAACGCCTGCGATGCGCAATAAATCCGCGCAAAATTTCCGGGTGCCGCGAAAATTTGCTAGCATCGCCCGGTTTTCCCAGAACTCCAGATCCCTCTCGACGCAGATACGGACGCAAATTCGTTGCGCCGGGCCCCATAGGATGGCATCAGACAAGGAACTCGCCGATTTCCTGGCGGGCGTCGAACGACGCGCCTTCAAACAAACCGTCTATACTGTGCGCGACGACGAGGCGGCGCTCGACATCGTGCAGGACGCGATGATCAAGCTGGCGGAAAAATACGGTGACCGCCCCGCATCCGAGCTTCCGCTTTTGTTCCAGCGTATCCTTCAGAACGCGACGCACGATTATTTCCGTCGTCAGAAGGTCCGTAACACGTGGGTCAGCCTGTTTTCGTCCTTCGGCAACGCCGATGACGACGAATTCGACCCGCTGGAAACCTTCGAAGCCGAAGACGGCGCTATCGGTAGCGAAAGCAGCGAGAACAAACTGGAGCGCGAACAGGTACTCAACCTGATCGATGCCGAAATCCAGAAACTGCCAACACGTCAACGGGAAGCGTTTCTCATGCGTTACTGGGAGCAGATGGATGTCGCAGAGACGGCCGCCGCGATGGGGTGCTCCGAGGGCAGCGTGAAAACGCATTGCTCACGCGCCACGTACGCACTCGCTCAAGCCCTGAAAGCGAAAGGGATCACGTTATGACTATGAGTTCCGCACTTGAAACGAAGGAAAACGACTTCGCGCTAAAAGTCATTCGCGCGCTGGACGAAAATACATCGAATATTGCGCCCGCCGCGGTCGACAAGCTCGCCGCTGCCCGGCGCGCCGCCATCGCGTGCAAGAAGCCGGAAAAAGTCGCCGTCGCGGCGCCCGCGTTCACGCCGGTGCTTGCCGGCGCGGGTGCGACGCTTGCCATGGGGGGCGGCGACCCGCATACGCACAAGAGACTGTTCGCGTGGCTCGGTGGTCTGGCCCTGGTTTGGCCGCTGGCGGCTTTGGTCATCGGCATCGCGTACTGGGAAGACCAGCAGCGCAAGGCCGAGTTCGCCGACATCGACGCGGCCATGCTCTCCGACAGCCTGCCGCTCGACGCCTACCTCGACCACGGTTTCAACGCGTATCTGACGTGCAATCACTAAGCCAGTTTTGAGATCCAGTGGGGGAATGTTCGGGTGAGTTACAAGCGCGGTTTCGCGATTGTCATCGGTTGCGCGATTGCGGGTCTGGTCGCGTTCACCGCGACTTATCCGCGCTTTTACCCGGCCACGGCCGTGCCGTCGTTGACTGCGGCCGCTGCCGCGCCCGGCGGCGCCAGCGCCAGTATCGGCGCCGATTCGGGCACCTCGCCGCTTGGCGCGCTCTCGTCGGATAGTCGGCTGTCGTGGGATCGCCTAAGCGAAGCGCAGCATGTCGCGCTCGCGCCTTTCGCTAAACAATGGGATTCCTTCAGCGACAAACGCAAGCAGAAGTGGATCAAGATCGCGTCGCGCTATCACCGGATGTCGCCGGAAGCGCAGGAGCGGCTGCACAAGCGCATGGAAGAATGGGTGCGCATGACGCCCGACGAGCGCAAAGTCGCGCGCGAGAATTATCAGGTGTCGAAGTTGGTCCCACTGAAGAAGCGCGAGAAGGCGTGGGAGTCGTATCAGAAGCTCACCGAAGAGCAGAAGAAAAAGCTTGCCGCCAGCGGCGAACACACGCGCCGCCCGAACGTCGTCTCCGCGCCGCCCACCGGCAAGACCGAAGTCAAGAACATCAACCGGCTGGTCACGCAGCGCGAGCAGGGGCACGCGAGCACCGGTCATGCCAAGGCCGGATCGGGCGCGCCCGCCGCACCCGTGCCCTCTTCCTCCGTGCCCCCCGCCATTCCGAACGCCGCGAGCATCGTGCCGGCAACCCCCATTCCGGTGTCGCCGCAGCAGGCGCCATCGATGTACAATGGGTCCTGAACGCATGAGCGCGTCCGCATCGGTGATCGAATCGCCCATGCGCGCGCCCTCGCTGCGCTGTCGCCTCGCGACGATGATCTACGAAAAGGCGTCATTCTGTTCGGCGTCGTCTTTCTCGCGGCGTATCTCTCTTCAGCACGCTCACTCAGCAACGCAACTGCCTCACGCATCACAACTGGCTGATGTTGTGGATCGGCCTCGTGCTCGCCGCGTACTTCGTGTGGTTCTGGAGCCACGGTGGCCAAACAGACGCTGCCGATGAAAACCTGGCGCCTCAAAGTGGGTCGATACACATGGCAATCCGATCAAACCGGTGCGCGCCTTTTTCCGCTACGTGCTCGCGTGGATGTGGTTTCTGCCGCCGCTCGCACTGCACCCTCTCCTCGGTCCGGCGGTGCCGCAGACGCTTCTCGTGTTCATCGCGTGGGTAGTGCTATGGGCCGCGACCGTCTGGCTCGATCCCGCGCGGCAGTTCCTTCATGACCGGCTGGAAGGCACCCGCATCGTCCCGGTGCAGCCCATCGTAAAGTAAGTAATAGGAACTTCTCATGACTGTCACGGCTCCGTCACCCTCCCGTGGCGGAATGCGCATAACAAAACTCGGTGCGCGAGCCAATGGCCTTCAACTCGACAGTCAATCCGGTAATCGAGCCGTCCTCGTCCCTACGCTTTCTCTCTTCCGGCAACACCGATCCCCGCGTCGCCCCCTTCGCCTTGAAGCCTGATTCCCCCGAGTCCTCCGAAGCCTCTGCCGCCGCGAATGCGCCGGCGATCAACGAGTCGCAGCGCAGCGCTCCCGACGACAGCGACGCGCCCGAAGGCATGCATCGCTACCGGACGATCTGGCTGTCCGACATTCACCTCGGTTCGGGCGGCTGTCAGGCGCCGTATCTGCTCGATTTCCTGCGCCACAACGAGTCGGAATATCTGTATCTCGTCGGCGACATCATCGACGGCTGGCAGCTTCGCAAGGGCTGGTTCTGGCCGCAGGCGCACAACGATGTCGTTCAGAAGATTCTGCGCAAGGCGCGCAAGGGCACGCAGGTCGTCTTCATTCCCGGCAATCACGACGAAGCCGCGCGCCAGTTCTGCGATCTCGCGTTCGGCGACATCCACGTGCGCGGCGAAGCGTTCCACACGACGCTCTCCGGCAAACGCCTGTGGATCGTGCACGGCGATCTCTTCGATGGCGTGATCCAGCATGCCAAATGGTTCGCGTACCTCGGCGACACCGCGTACACGCTGATCCTGCTGCTAAACCGCTGGTTCAATCGCGTGCGCACGAAGTTCGGCCTCAACTACTGGTCGCTCTCGCAGTACCTGAAGCATCAGGTGAAGAACGCGGTGAACTTCATCTCGCAGTTCGAAAAAGTGATGACCGACGAAGCGCGTCGCCGCAGCTGCGATGGCGTCGTATGCGGGCATATCCACAAGGCGGAAATCCGCGAAATCGACGGCACGCTCTACTGCAATGACGGCGACTGGGTCGAGAGCCTCTCCGCGCTCGTCGAGACCTACGACGGCGAACTGAAGATCGTCTACTGGACCGTGATGCATTCGCCACAGGGGGCACGTTCGGGCAAGACGCGCGCGACCGTCTGACGCGCGTATCGGGCAAATCAAGCAATCACACGCTGTACCGATCCACATCGACACGGGCCAAACCGATGAAAATCATGATTTTTACCGACGCATGGGAACCGCAAGTCAACGGCGTCGTGCGCACGCTCAAGAACTCCACCAAGGAGCTGACTGCGCTCGGGCATACCGTCGATTTACTAACGCCGCTCGAATTCAAGACGATCCCCTGCCCGACCTACCCCGAAATTCGCCTCTCGCTGATGCCGGGCAAGCACGTCAAGGAGCGCATCGACGCGTTCGATCCGGACTCGCTGCACATTGCGACCGAAGGTCCGCTCGGCATGGCCACGCGCGCGTATGCGATCAGGCACAAGCTGCCGTTCACAACCGCCTATCACACGCGCTTTCCGGAATATACGTAAAGGCGCGCTTCAGTATTCCGCTGACGAACAAGTTCCTGCACTGGTTCCACAAGCCGTCGCAGGCCGTGATGGTGCCGACGCCCGTCGTCAAGGGCGATCTGGAAAGGTACGGCTTCACCAACATTGTGCTGTGGACGCGCGGCGTCGATCTCGACATCTTCCAGCCGATGGATTCGAAGGTGCTCAACACCGCGCGGCCGATCTTCCTGTACGTCGGACGCGTGGCCGTCGAGAAGAATGTCGAGGCGTTCCTGAAGCTCGATCTGCACGGCTCGAAGTGGGTTGCGGGCGAAGGTCCGGCGCTTGCCGAACTGAAATCGCGCTATACCAACGTGAACTATCTCGGCGTGCTGTCGGAGCCAGAACTCGCGAAGGCCTATGCTGCTATGCTGCCGCCGATGCGATGTCTTCGTGTTCCCGAGTAAAACCGACACGTTCCGGTCTCGTGCTGCTGGAGGCGATGGCCTGGGGCACGTCGATCTGCGCGAAGCCTGCCTCAATGCGCTCAAGATCGAACGCGCCGATGCGCGCGCCTGGGCCGAGCGCTTTTCGTGGCGCGCGGCGTCGGAACAGTTCGCCTCGTATCTGCGCAAGTTCGGCCCGCGCGGGGGCGCGAGCACCGGACCGGGCCGCCGCATGACGCGACGCGCGCAGGCGGCCGATTCGAACACGCACGCGGCAGGCAAGACGCAGCCGCATGCGGAAGATCCGTTCGACAACGACATCGAACGCTTCATCAACCCCTGAGCCCCGACGATCTGCCCTTCAATCCGTACAAGGGCAATCGTGGCTTCACGCGCGCATGGCACGCGATGAAGAACTCGCTGTACGGTTTCCAGGTCGCAATCCGTGAGGAAAGCGCGTTCCGCCAGGAACTCACGCTCGCCGCGATCCTGTTGCCGTGCAGCCTGTTCGTGCCAGTCGCGCCCGTCGAACGCGTCGCGCTGATCGCGTCGGTGCTGCTGGTGCTGATCGTCGAGTTGCTGAATTCGAGCGTCGAGGCCGCCATCGACCGCATCTCGTTCGAACGTCACGAACTGTCCAGGCGTGCGAAGGACCTCGGCAGCGCCGCAGAGTGATGGTCGCGCTCGTCCTATGCGTGCTGACGTGGACCGCTGATCCTCTGGCCGCTTGCTTCCCGTGGCTTGAGCGTATCTTACTCTCCCGCGAGCTGCGTCCGTCGCGCCGAACGACCGGTTTATAATTGTCCGACATTCTCAAAAAATAGCACCGGACGCCGCGCGCGAACGCTGATATCGAGCAGGCGCAGCAGCCCGATGCCAAGCTCGGACGACATGGAAACCAAACCACCCCGCCGCACCCACGAACGGAACGAATACTCGAGCGGTCCCTGAAGTTGTTCAACGATATCGGTGAGCCGAACATCACCACGACGACGATCGCCGAGGAGATGAAAATTCGTCCAGGCAACCTGTACTACCATTTCCGCAACAAAGACGACATCATCAACAGCCTCTTCGCGCAGTTCGAGCAGCAGATTCAGAAGCGCCCGCGCTTCCCGGACAACCATCGTCCGACCATCGACGAAATGTGGTCGTATCTGCAAGTACATGGACATGGCGGACTTTTTGTGGACATACCGCTTCCTGTACCGCAACCTGAACGATCTGCTGGCGCGCAACCGCACGCTCGAGACGCACTTCAAGCAGATCATCACGCACAAGGTGCGCTTCGCGCATCAGCTTTGTGAGGCGCTCGTCGCCGATCAGGAGATGGTTGCGACGGCTGAGGAAATCGACGTCATCGCGACCAACATGGGTTTGCTCCCGACCTACTGGCTGTCGTACCAGTAGGTGATGAATCCGCGCAAGTACAACGATCAGGACGCGATCCGCAGCGAATTGCATCAGGGAAGCCTGCATATCATATCGATCATGGCGCCGTATCTGCGCGGACGCTCGCGCCAGCTCTTCGACGATCTCGTCTCGGGTAAGCTCCCGAAGCGCGAGTTCGCGGATTCTCTGCCGCAGCGCGACGACGCGCAGTCCGGTGCATCGAAGAACGAAACACCCAAGGGTTCCCAGTAATGAAAGCAGTCTGTGTCTATTGTGGCTCCGCGACCGGAGCCCGTCCCGTCTATGCAGAAGCGGCCAAGGCATTCGGCCGTGCACTGGTCGAGAACGATCTCTCGCTTGTCTATGGCGGTGGGCGCGTCGGCCTGATGGGCCTGATCGCCGATGAAGTGCTCGCCGCCGGCGGACGCGCGATCGGCGTGATCCCCGAATTGCTGCTGGCGAAGGAAGTCGGCCATACCGACCTGACCGAACTGGTCGTCGTGCCCGACATGCACGAGCGCAAGAAGAAGATGGCGGATCTCGCCGATGCGTTCGTCGCGATGCCAGGCGGCGTCGGGACATTCGAGGAGTTTTTTGAGGTCTACACGTGGGCGCAACTCGGCTATCACCAGAAGCCGGTCGGCCTGCTCGACGTGAACGGCTATTACGGCCCGCTGATGGCGATGCTGCGTCACACCGTCGAGGAAGGCTTCATGCGCGCGCCGTATCTGGACGTCATCCAGGTGGCGGCGGAACCGCAGGCGATGCTCGACAAGCTCGACGCTTACGTGCCGCCCGCGCACGACAAGTGGACGGAGAAGCGCGACGCCGTCTGACTTTCAACGTATTTCACACGAGGAAGCCGATTCGATGTCCAAAGTTATCCTGATTACCGGCGCGAGCCGCGGCATTGGCCGCTCGCCTGCGCTGCTCGCGGGCGCGCGCGGCTGGTCGGTCAGCGTCAACTATAATACATCGAACGCCGATGCCGCCGATGAAACCGTCGCCGCCGTGCAGAAGGCCAGCAGCAAGGCCATCGCGATCAAGGGCGACGTCAGCGAAGAAGCCGCGATCATCGCGATGTTCGACGCCACCGCAAAGGCGTTCGGCAAGCTCGACGACGTGGTGAACAACGCGGGCGTGGTCGCGCCCGGCTCGCCGCTCGCGGACATGGACATCGCACGCATGAAGCGCCTTGTTCGACATCAACGTGCTCGGCGTGTATCTGTGCGCACGCGAGGCGGCTCGGCGCATGTCGACCTCGCGCGGGGACAAGGGTGGCTCGCAGGTGCACATCTCCTCGTCGGCGGCGGCCCGACTCGGCGGTCCCGGCGAGTATGTCGATTACGCGGGTTCCAAAGGCGCGATCGATACGCTGACCATCAGGCTTGCGAAGAAACTCGGACGCGACGGCGTGCGCGTGAACGCGATTCGCCCGGGTCTCATCGAAACCGACATTCACGCGAGCGGTGGCAAGCCGGATCGCGCGAAAGAACTGGGCGTGACGACACCGATCGGTCGTCCGGGCACGGTGGATGAAGTCGGAGAAGCGATCGTGTGGCTGCTGTCGGATGCGTCGTCGTATGTGACGGGCGCGCTGCTGGACGTGGCGGGCGGACGCTGAAGACGACGCGGCAGGTTCAGAACCACGCCTCTTCCGGCATCGTCGCGCGCCCGAGTATGCGGTTGCGATGCGGAAAACGCCCGAATCGTTCGGTCACTTCGGCATGCTGTTTCGCATAACCAAGCATGTCGTCCACACCGGTCTCGTCTTTTAGTTTCGTAAAGAGCCGCACGGCTTCGCGCTGACTGCCGATCGACTCGTCGTGCTCGAACGGCATATAGACGAACGAAGGCGCGATGATAAGGCGTCGGCAAACGCATGTCGTCGCCGCACGCGACCAGTCGGCGCGCCAGCGCGAGCGTCCGCCCGTCGCCCGCGAACGCGCGCGGCGTGTT
>JAQFVJ010000003.1 GCA_029439525.1 Caballeronia sp. BR6202001591004 | reverse complement strand
GCTTCGCCAACTCGACCGCCTTGCCGATATACGACGCCGGCGTCATCTCGAGCAGCAGCAGCTTCGCATCATCGGGAATCGCGAGACCGTTGATGAACGTCTGCAACGCCTCGCGCATAATGCCCTTGCCGCGCGTCAGTTCCTTCAACTGCTCATACGGATTCTCGATGCCATAACGGCGCATCACCGTCTGAACCGGTTCAGCCAGCACTTCCCACGTGTTGTCGAGATCTTTGTTCAGGCGCGCCGCGTCCACTTCGAGCTTGTCCAGACCGCGGATCAGCGAATCGTACGCGAGCAGCGAATAGCCGAACGCGACGCCGATATTGCGCAGCACCGTCGAATCGGTCAGATCGCGCTGCCAGCGCGAGATCGGGAGCTTGTCGGCGAGATGGTGCAGCGTCGCGTTCGCGAGACCGAGATTGCCTTCCGAATTTTCGAAGTCGATCGGATTGACCTTGTGCGGCATCGTCGACGAACCGATTTCGCCCGCCTTCAGCTTCTGCTTGAAATAGCCGAGCGAGATATAGCCCCACACGTCGCGGTCGAGGTCGAGCAGGATCGTGTTCGCGCGTGCGATGGCATCGAACAGTTCGGCCATGTAGTCGTGTGGTTCGATCTGGATCGTGTACGGATTGAAGGTGAGCTTCAGGTGGTTTTCGATGACATCCTTAGAGAACGCTTCCCAGTCGAACTCCGGATATGCTGACAGATGGGCGTTGAAATTGCCGACTGCGCCGTTCATCTTGCCGAGCAGCGTGACCTGCGCGATGCGCTCGATCGCGCGCGACAGACGCGCCGCGATGTTGGCGATTTCCTTGCCGAGCGTGGTCGGGCTGGCGGGCTGGCCGTGCGTGCGCGATAGCATCGGCTGTTCGGCCTGAGCGTGAGCGAGCTTCACGAGGCGCTCATGCACCGAGCGCAGCGCCGGCAAAATGACGTGCTCGCGCGCGCCGGCGAGCATCAGGCCGTGCGATGTATTGTTGATGTCCTCGGACGTGCACGCGAAGTGGATGAACTCGCTCGCGCGCCCCAGTTCCGGCTGACCCTTCACCGATTCCTTTAGCCAGTATTCGACGGCCTTCACGTCGTGATTCGTGACGCGCTCGATGTCCTTGATGCGCGCCGCATCGTGCGCGGTGAAGCGCTCGGCCAGGCCCAACAGAAACTGCTCGGACGCTTCGGAGAAACGCGGCACTTCCGCGAAGCCCGCGCGCGACAGCGCGATCAACCAGTGAATCTCGACCGTCACGCGATGACGCATGAACGCGGCTTCGGAGAGCCAGTCGCGCAGGGTTTCGGTCTTGGCGGCGTAGCGGCCGTCGAGCGGCGAGAGCGCGGTGAGCGCGAAAAGGGTATCGGACATGGTTGCGGAGCGCGGCAGGAAGGAAATGACAAAATACCCATACATTTTACCATCGGAAGCCTCCCATTCCGAACGCTTAACGGATGGGCAGTTCGTCGTCCAGCGCCTGAAGTTGAACTGGCGTGCTGACGTTGCGGCCTTCGTATAGTTCACCGCTCGCGCGTCCGGCGCCGATTGTTTCGCGGCAGTAGGGTGTCAGCGCGCGTCGCGTGCCGGGCGCGAGATCGCGGAACATGCGCGTGTCGTAGAAACTGATGTTGCCGAAGGTGTAGTGCGGCACGCCGTCGATCGCCAGCGTGCCGTCGGTCAGCGCGAAATCGCCTTTGGGATGAAACGGCGGATTCGGCACCATCACGATGCATGCCCGGCTTATCGAGCGATGCCAGCCACGCTTGCGCGATCGCGCAAGCGTACGTAGTCGAAATCGCAGAACACGTCGCCGTTCACCGCGATGCGATGAACACGCCGTCGCCCCTCAAATGCTGCGCCTGCGCGATGCCGCTCGCCGTCTCGAGCGCGTCGTCTTCTGCGGAATAGCGTAGCTCGACGTCCCAGCGCGAGCTATCGCCGAGCGTTGATTCGATCTGCGCACCGAGCCACGCGTGATTGATGACGATGGTCCGGATGCCTGCCGCCGCCAGCCGCTCGATCTGCCACACGATCAGTGGTTTCCCGCTGGCTTGCAGCAACGGTTTCGGGCACATATCGGTGAGCGGGCGCATGCGTTCGCTGCGTCCGGCGGCGAAAATCATTGCCGTATTCAAAGCGTGCGTCATCGTGGATCAGAAGGTGTAGCCGACTTCGACCGCGCGGCCTTCGAGCGTATCGAGCAGGCGCGCGAAGGGCCAAAGCGGCGCGTAACGTTCCGCGACCTTGCGCGCATAGGCGATGAAGCGCGGCAGGTCCGACAAATAAATAACGCGGCTTGCCATCGCCATAGTGGATGTGGCAAAACAGCCCGAGCACTTTGATATGCCGTTGCAGGCCCATCCATTCGATTTGCCGGTAAACTGGCCGAAATCCGGATCGACCGGCAAGCCGGCTTTCTTTGCGCGTTCCCAGTAGTACGCGAAGCAATCGAGCTGAAACGAAACTCCTCTTCCCAACTGACGAACGCGTCACGCAACAGCGAGGCGATGTCGTACGTAATCCGCCCGTACACCGCGTCCTGAAAATCGAGCACGCCGGGATTGGACTCGCTAACCCATCAGGTTGCGAGGTATGTAATCCCGCAGCATGAAGATTTGCGCCTGCGCGCTCTGCACGAGCAGGGCGAAGGTGTCGTCGAGCGTCTTGCGTTCGTCCGCGCTGACTTCGCGGCCCAGATGACGGCCGGGCCGATGAACCATTCCGGCATCAGTTCCATCTCGCGGCGCAGGAAGGCTTCGTCGAGTCGAGAACGGAGATGTAGGTGGTCGTGCCGAGATCGGTTACCAGCATGAAGCCGGCGTCGAAATCGGTTTCGAGAATCTTCGGCACATCCATGCCGGCGGCGCCCCCAGCAGTCCGGCGACCTGCACGAATTCGCGACACTTTTCGGGCTGCGGCGCACATGCGGCGCACATCTACGGCGATCAGTATCCTGCCCCGTAAGCGGTATCGCTTTCAAGCCGAAAGTAACGGCGGAAACTGGCGTCGGCGGAGGCGGGCGCAAGGCTGTTGAGGTTCAGGTCATAGCGGCCCACGATGCTTTGAAGCCACGAACGAAGCTGTTCGATGCGGGCGTGGGAAAGAATGTCCGTCATAAAATTCGAGAAGCAAAACATTTCATTATAAAATACCTTACGACTTTTTCTTTTTCAAGCGATCCGTTCAAACTTGGCGCCAGGCTCTGACGACAGTTCGCGTCACCGTTCGATCGAGTGTCGTCCCGGCAAGCAACGGACCGTCAAGTTCGACGCGGGTCGGGTGCGGCTGGGAGGAGCTGCCGGCCCGGCGGCATCGAGCGCGTGGGATGCGAACGGGATCGAACCGCCATCGATACATGCCGCCACGACAGTTTCCAGCTTTGATCATCAAAGGCGACGACAAGCCACGTAGGCGGCGGCTCGTTGCCGCACTCCTTTCCGTTCCGGGCCTGATGCCCGCTCTGTCCCACGCCCAGCTCGCAGGCGACGCCGCTTATCCGCAGCCGCTCGACGGCCCGGGCAGCCTGCGCCTCGCGCCGCAGCTCCAGGAGCATGCGTTGCCGAGCGGCGCGCAACCGTCGACTTTTCTGCTCGGCGACAAGGCCACCGGCACCTCCGACGAGGACATGGCCGCCAAAGGTTCGGCGGAAGTGCGGCGCACGGTGACGGTCATCAAGTCCGACGCACTGCACTACGATCAGGACACGGACATGGCCGACGCGTTCGGCAACGTCCACCTGATCAACAACGGCGTGTCGTTCGTCGGCCCGGAAGCGCATCTGAAGGTTGAGGCGAACGAAGGGTTCGTGAAGAACCCGAAGTACCACTTCAATCTGACCGGCGGTTCGGGCAGCGCGGAACGCATCGACATGATCGACAACGAGCGAGCGCGCGTCGATCACGGCACCTACACGGCCTGCGCGTGCGAAACGGATCCAGCGTGGTACATCAAGAGTTCGTCGTTCAATTTCGACACCGGTTCCGAGGAAGGCACCGCGCACAACAGCGTGCTGTTCTTCCAGGGCGTACCGGTCTTCGCGAGCCCGTGGCTGTCGTTTCCGCTGACGAGCGACCGCCGCAGCGGCCTGTTGCTGCCGACCGTGTCGTACAGCTCGAAAACCGGATTAGAAGCGGCGATTCCGTACTATTTCAATATCGCGCCGAATCGCGATCTGACGTTCACGCCGCGCATCATGTCGAATCGCGGCGTGCTGAGCGAGGCGACTTATCGCTATCTGTCGCCGACGTATTCCGGGACCATCACCGGCGACTATCTGCCGAACGATAGCCAGACGCACACGAAGCGTTATGCGATCTTCTGGCAGCATCAGCAGAATTTCGGCGGCGGATTCGCAGGCTACGTGAATTACAACACGGTCTCGGACGATCAGTATCCGGAAGACCTCGGCAACGCGTCGAATCAGTTCCTGAACGGCACGCAGTTGCTGTATCAGCAGGAAACGGGGCTGACGTACAACAACGGTCCGTGGTCGGTGCTCGCGCGCGAGCAGTACTGGCAGACGCTGCAGCCGTCCACGCCGCCGTACGCGCGCGAGCCGCAGTTGAACGTGCAGTACAATAAGTATAACGTCGGTGCACTTGATTACGGCGCGGAAGCGGATTTCACGCGCTTCACGATTACAACCGAAGGCGCGACCGACGGCAACCGGGCGTACTTCAATCCGTACCTGAGTTACGGGATCAACGCGCCGGGATATTTCGTCACGCCGAAGGTGCAATGGCACTTCGCGTCGTATGACCTGAGCCATATCGCAACGTCGCAGGTGCTGGGCTCGTCGTCGCCGGTGAACGGCCAGCCGAAGAATTTCACCGAGTCCATTCTGACCCTTACGTTCGATTCGGGACTCGTGTTCGACCGCTCGGTGCGACTATTCGGCCAGGACTATATCCAGACGCTCGAGCCGCGCTTGTATTATGTCTACACGCCGTATCGCAATCAGAATTTCGCGCCGCTGTTCGATACCGCCGAAGCCGACTTCGGGCTCGCGGAAATCTACACACCGAACACTTTCGTCGGCAACGACCGCATCGCGGATGCGAACCGCATCACAGCGGGCATTACGACGCGCTTCATCAACCCGGCGACGGGCGACGAACGCGCGCGTTTCGTCATCGCGCAGCAGTATTATTTCCAGAGCCAGCGCGTCACGATCACGCCGGACCGGTTGCCGGACCAGGCGAAGCACTCGGATCTTCTGGCGGGCGCATCGATCAAGCTGGGTGCTGATTTCGCTTCGGAAACCGCGTTACAATACAATAATGTAGGCAATAACCAGCTTGTGCGTACGAGCGTCGGCTTCGCCTGGAGCCCCGCCGATCGCAAAGTGATCAACGTCGGCTATCGGTACACGCGTTCGAATCAGACTACGCTGCTCAACGAGCCGATCAACCAGATTCTGATGTCCGGCGAGTGGCCGCTCACGAACCGCCTCTACGCCGTCGCCCGTGTTAATTATGATCTCGCGAGCCATCGTCTCGTCGACGGTCTGGTGGGCTTCCAGTACGATGCCGACTGCTGGGCGTTCGGCTTCGGCGCGCAACGGTACGCCAACGCCGTGAACACCAGCGGTCAGCCGTCGTCGGGCACGCGTGTGCTCGCGCAGTTGACGTTCAAGGGCCTGTCGAATGTCGATAACGGCCTCGTCAGCGCTTTCCGCGTCAGCGTGCAGGGTTATCAGCCGCCGCCGTCGGCCTTGCCGCTCTCGCGATTCAGCAATTACGAGTGAGGAACACCGGCGGCGCACGGCCGTCGCGCGGAGTGATCGAGGAACGGCGAAAGCCATTCGTCGGGCATGCCGCCCACGAGCAACACGAACTTGCAGTACACGATCGGGAAAGCCCGTATTTGATGGAGTATCTGTGGCACACTTGAATATGTTTCGATCGACGCTTATCGCGGCTGGCGTGCTCGCCGCGACGCTGATCCTGAGTACGTCCGCGCCCGCGCAGGCTTTGTCGAACAGCAATGCGCAAGTCGCCGACTCCATCGTGGCGGTCGTCAACGATGGAGTCATCACGCGGCGGGAGTTGGCAGACCGCACGCACCTGATCGTGCAGCGTTTGCAACAGCAGAACGCGCCCGTGCCGCCGCTGGACCAGATGAAGAAGCAGGTGCTCGACCAGATGGTGCTGGAGCGCATCCAGTTGCAGCGCGCGAAGGAAGACGGCATCACCATCGATGATGCGATTGTGAATCGCACTCTCGCGCGTCTCGCGCAGCAGAACCAGATGTCGCTCGACGTCTATCGCTCGCGCATCGAGGCTCAGGGCGTGCCCTGGGACACCTTCGTGCGCGATGCCCGCACGGAGCTCACGCTCTCGAAGCTGCGCGAGAAGGAAGTCGACAGCAAGGTCACCGTGTCCGACGGCGAAGTGGCGAACTACATCGCCAGCCAGCGCGGTTCGGGCGCGCGCAATACGAGCGATCTGCATCTACAGCACATCATGTTCAAGCTCGCGTCCGACGCGCCCGAGGCGCAGGTTCAGGCCAAGGCCGACGCCGTGCTGAAGGAAGCGCAGGGCGGCGGTGACTTCACGAAGCTCGCCAAGAACAACTCGCAGGACACCGACGCGAGCAAGGGCGGCGATCTCGGTTACCGTGCGCCGGGCAGACTGCCGGCCGGTATCGTGATGGCCGTGTCGACGCTGCGTCCGGGCCAGGTCGTGCCGACGCTGTTGCGTACCGACGGCGGTTTCGAGATCGTCAAGCTGGTCGATCGCCGCGCGAGCCAGGGCACGGCAGCGGATGCGCCCAAGCTCGTGCAGACGCACGTTCGCCACATTTTCCTGCGCGTGACAGACGGCATGTCCGAAGCAGCCGCGCGTCAGAAGCTGCTCGACATTAAGCAGCAGATTGCGCAGGGTGGTGACTTCGCGAATTTCGCGCGCACGTATTCGCAGGACGGTTCGGCGTCGCAGGGTGGCGATCTCGGCTGGATCAGCCCGGGCGAAACGATGCCTGAATTCGAGCGGGCGATGAACAATCTCCCCGACGGCGCCGTCAGCGATTCGGTGCGAAGCGAATACGGCTGTCACCTGATTCAGGTGCTCGGCCGCCGCGATGCCGAAGGCTCCGTATCGCAACAGCTCGATATCGCGCGTCAGGCGATCGGCCAGCGTAAGGCCGAACAGGGGTACTCCGACTGGCTGCGCGAACTGCGCGATACGGCTTATGTGAAGTATCAGGGCATCGCTGCGCAGCAGGACGCGTCGAAGTAAGCCGCATGAGCGCCGCCGACGCCCGCGCCAATCAGCCGCTCGCCATCGCGATCACGACCGGCGAGCCAGCGGGCGTCGGTCCGGAACTGACGGCGGCGGCGCTGCGCGAAGCGCGCGAGCGCTGGCCGTCGGCGCATTTCACGGTGCTGGGCGATCGCGATCTGCTGACCCAACGCGGGCTCGCCGCGCGTGACGGCGTCGGGATCGAACATCGTGCGCTGGCGACTCCGGTAAAAGCCGGCAAGCTGAACGCCGCCAACGGCCGCTACGTGCTCGAATTGCTCGATGCCGCGCTCGACGGCGCGCTCGACGGCAGCTTCGACGCCATCGTCACCGCGCCGCTGCAAAAGAGCACCATCAACGATGCTGGCGTTACCTTCACCGGCCACACCGAATATCTCGCCGAACGCACCAACACGCCACACGTCGTGATGATGCTCGCCGGTTCCAGCGAGAAGCCGCTGCGTGTCGCGCTGGGGACCACGCATCTGCCGCTCAAGGACGTGTCGGCGGCGCTGAGCATCGACGGGCTGGTGGAGACGCTACGCATCATCGATCACGATCTGCGCGCGCATTTTGGTCTCGCCGCGCCGCGCATTCTGGTGACCGGGCTGAATCCGCACGCGGGCGAGAACGGCTATCTGGGCCGCGAGGAAATCGATGTCATCACGCCCGCGCTCGAACGTGCGCGCGCGCTCGGCATCGACGCGCCGGGTCCGTATCCCGCCGATACGCTGTTTCAGCCGCGCTATCTGAAAGATGCCGACTGCGTGCTGGCGATGTTCCACGACCAGGGTTTGCCGGTGCTGAAGTTCGCGGCTTTCGGCGAAGGCATCAACGTGACGCTTGGCTTGCCAATCATCCGCACGTCCGTGGATCACGGCACGGCGCTTGATCTTGCCGGCACGGGCCACGCGGACGCGGGCAGCATGATCGCCGCCATCGACGCCGCCGTGACGATGGCGCGTCACAAGCGTCAACTCACGCACGCCGGCTGACCGCTTTTCATAAACTCAGTATGTCCACGAAACATCAAGGCCACTTCGCGCGTAAGCGCTTCGGGCAAAACTTTCTCGTCGATCAGGGCATCATCGATTCGATCGTCGATACGATCGCGCCGAAGCCGGGCGAACGCATAGTCGAGATCGGGCCTGGGCTGGCTGCGCTCACGGAACCGCTGATCGAACGGGGCGCTGCGCCCGGGTCGCCGCTGCACGCGGTGGAGCTGGACCGCGACCTGATCGGCCGACTGGAAAGGCGCTTCGGCGATCGGCTCATCGTGCATTCTGCCGATGCCCTCGATTTCTACTTCGGCACGCTTGCGCTCGACGGCGATAAACCGTCGCTCCGCATCGTCGGCAATCTTCCGTACAACATTTCGAGTCTGCTGCTGTTTCATCTGACGACGTTCGCGCCGAAGGTCGTCGATCAGCACTTCATGCTGCAGGACGAAGTCGTCGACCGCATGATTGCGGAGCCGGCGAGCAAGAACTACGGGCGTCTGTCGGTGATGCTGCAATATCGTTATTCGATGGACAAGCTCATCGACGTGCCGCCCGAATCATTTAATCCGCCGCCGAAGGTGAACTCCGCAATCGTGCGCATGATTCCGTACGCGCCGCACGAAATGGCGCCGGTGAATCAGGCCGTGCTGAGGGATGTCGTGAAGGCCGCGTTCGCGCAGCGTCGCAAGGTGTTGCGCAACAACCTGTCTTCCTATCGCGACAAGATCGATTTCGACGCGCTCGGTTTCGATCCCACGCGACGCGCGGAAGAAGTGCCCGTCGCGGAATTCGTCGCGCTCGCACAGGCGGTCGAGCGCGCTTCCTGAGTTTCACCTGTCTCTCACGCACGGCGCTGCGCCGCGCTTTCCGACAGCAATTTCATCAGCCGTTCGAGCCGCATGCGTTGACTGCGATGCAGTCCGCGCGTCGCACTGACCTGCTGCACGCGCGCGCCAATACGTCTGTCCGAACAAAGAATTCGCCGCTTCCGCCGACAGCACGTGTTCCAGATGCATGATCGCGGCATCGACGTTGTAGGCCGGAGTAGGGGCTGGCCTGCGCAGCTTGCCCGTGAGTGAAAGTGGCCTGCATTTTGTCCTCGGTTCGCTCGTTTCGTTGACTTCGTGAGATGCGGTTCCGTGTGAACCTGAGCGATTGATTCTGCGCGCGAGGAAGGACAGGCGTCCCGAACGGCTACGCGTTGAGCATGGCGTCGAGCTGCCGCAGCGTGTCCTTTGCGCCGCCCGCGATACCGATTCCCACGCTCGGCGCGATCTCGCTTTCACGCGGATTGATGCGCCCGACGTGCGGCCCGTGCTGCTCGCTGAAGCGCCGCACGGTCGGCAGCGCGCGTTCCGCGCCCAGTTCGACGACGACCAGTCGCTTCACTCCTTTCATCCACGTAGCGAACTTCTGCGTCTGTTGCGCCGAGCGATCGTCGATCCAGTTCCAGTCGCCGAACATGAGGATGTTCGGCCGCGCGAGACGCGCGCAATGCGGGCACGTCGGCATCGCGTTGACAAGTTCGAAGCGGCTTTCATCGACGATCGGCACGAAGCCGTCCGCGGGCCAGATCGTGTTCGTGCAGGCGTCGATGCATTGTGCCGCGCATCGATCGCGCCGTGACATTCGACGATGCGCTCGCCCGAAAATCCCGCGCGCTGAAATTGGCCATCGACATTGCTGGTGAAGACGAGCGCGCCCGCCTTCATGTGCCGCGCCCCCATTGCAGCCGCACGCGAAAGCCGTCGTGCGGCTGCGTCGCGCGAAACAGCGCCAGCCGATGCCCGTAAAAGCCCCACGCGAGCCGTGGATGCCGCACGAAGCCATCGGGATTGGCATCTCCTCGAACGAAAAGCCGTGACGACGCAAGGCTGGATATGCGCGCAGAAGTCTTCGGGTCCGCGAAAATCCGGCAGTCCCGAATCGACGCCCATTCCCGCGCCAGCGGTAATCAGCATGCCGGCGGCGGCACGAATCCACGCGGCGGCCTGCTCGAAATCCGATGCGTCGTTCATGCGGACACTGCCGTCGATTGCCTGTATCGCTCGGCGAGCTTTAGATAGTCCTGCGCTAACTCGTCACGCAGCGCGGCAGGTGCCAGAATCTCGACCCCCGCGCCGAGCGCGCGCAGCCACCAGCGCAGCTTGAGACTCGGCGTCACCGTGCCGGAGATGCGTGTGCGGCCATCGAGGCAGGGTGTCGATATGCTGATTCTTCGACATCGGCGATTCGCACAACTGATTGCCCGCGGTGCCTTCGAACGCGAGTTCGAGACGCACGGACGGCTCCGGCAGGAAATCAAATACCTGCTGCGTCTCGATGTACTTGCGCAGTGTGAAGTCCTCGGGGTACGTGAACGGCTCGCCCGTCTCCGCTACCGAGCGAATCCGGTCCAGCCGATACAGCGCGCGCTGCCATTCGGGTTTCGCCTTTCTCGGGGCGCTGCGGGCGGTTCGGGTCCTGCGCGACTAATATGTACATTACGCCCGCGGATTCGACGAGCGCGAGTGGCCAGGACGTCTTCGGGCGCGGTGCATCGTTTTGCTCGCCCTTGTAGGCCGCGCGGTATTGCACGAGCAGTTCGCGTTCGAAGACCGTCGCGGTCGCGACGGTCTGGAAGATCTCGGGACGCAGCTTCGGCCGGATCAGCGTGAATGCGCCATCGACGGAGCCCATGCGCGGTCGGCTTTCTCCTGCGACAGCCGCGCCTCAGCCGCCTGAAAGAGCGGATCGATGTCATATGAAACGCGACCGCCTCCGATGCGCTTATCAGGCCGACGCCTTCCTGCAGGTTGTGCAGCAGCCACGGCTTGCGCTGCCACAGCAACTCGCGGCCGTTGATCATCGAGACGACGCACGAGTTGGCTTCGAGCGCGGTCAGATGACGCTGCACTTTCTTCGTGTAGCCGACGCGATGTCCGCGTTCTTCGAGCCGGCGGCGCACTTCGGGTGTCTAAAGCCAGGCGGTGGCGTCGCGCTCGGTCGGCAGCACGCGCAAGATGCCTTCGAGACTGGTGGTCATGGCGACAGGGCAGAGAGTGGAGACCTGTACAGATATAGAGATGACCGGGACAGGTTATGTCTCGATGTGCGCGGATGTGCAAAGCAGGGATAACCCGGGAGACGGCGGGTGCTCAGGCATTCGAGCAGCACTGCTTAAAAATGTGTGGCCCCACAAAATTCGCGAAGCACAAAAACAAAAGTCCAGTCGCAATGACTGAGTTTCCTGCTTGATTCTTTGGTAGGCCGTACGGGATTCGAACCTGTGACCAACGGATTAAAAGTCCGCTGCTCTACCAGCTGAGCTAACGACCCGAGTAACTTCTAATTATAAGCGGAGAGGGCGAAAACTGTCAACCCGCAACCACCAATCGTACGCAGAAACCGCGCCGAAACAATGCAAACACGTCGCAGAAACACGCCCGCAGCATTGTTGCCTGCGGGCATCTTCCTCGAGAGGCGCGGTGTCGAAACCGCTAGTCGAAACGCCGCTTCTTATTTCACCTGCGACAGCTTGCTTTGCGCGTTCTGCGCGACTTCCGAGCCGCCATACTGCGAAATGATTTGCTGAAGCGTCTGTTTCGCAGCGGCTTTCTGACCTTGTTCGATCTGATTGTTCGCGATCGCGAGCAATGCCTCAGGCGCGCGCGGATGCGTAGGGTACTGCTTCACCAGATCCTGCCAGATCGCCGTCGATCCCTTGTAGTCGCGCTGAGCGTACAGCGCATTGCCGAGCCAGTACCGCGCCGTCGGATGATACGGGCTCTGCGGATACTTAGCCACGAACGCCTTGAACGACGCGGCAGCGCCCTTGTAGTCACCATTACGGAATTGAGTCGACGCAGCGTTGAACGCATCCGTCTCACCAGGTTGCACCGAGCCTTGTATGCCGTCGATAGTCTCTTGCTGCGGCTCGCATTTTTTCAGGCGCGTATCGAGATCGGCATAATAGTCTTTCTGCTGCTTCTGCAGCGTGGCGACCTGGTTGGTCAGATCCTCGTTCTGACCGCGAATCGTCGCGACCTGCTGGTTAAGCTGGTCGAGGCTATTCTGTTGATCGAGGATCGTGCGTTGCGCGGCCTGCAACTGATTTGTCAGGCTATCAGTCTTTGTGCGCAGATCGAGCACGGCTTTACGCGCTTCGTTGTCGTCGAAGACGCCGGCGTGTGCGGGCACGCTCAACATCGTCGAACCGACTACGCACGCGGCTACGGCCACTCGCAGCAAGGGGATGCGATACAACATAGGGCGACTCACCCGTGACTGGTTACGTTACTCGGATTACTGCTGGTACACGAGATCCGCGCGGCGGTTCTGTGCCCACGACGAATCGTCGTGGCCCGTTGCCATCGGCTTTTCCTTACCGAGGGACACGGCTTCCATCTGCGAATCGGCGACGCCCATCAGCGACATTGCGCGACGTACGGCTTCCGCACGCTTCTGGCCGAGCGCCAGGTTGTACTCGCTCGTGCCGCGCTCGTCGGTGTTGCCTTGAATCAGGACGTGACGTTCCGGATGGCTCTTCAGATACGACGAGTGTTGCTGCAGGAGCGGCTGATAGTTGTCCTTCACGGCATAGCTATCGAAATCGAAATAGATGGTGCGCTTGGCGAGCGAGCTATCGGGATCGTTCAGCGGGTCGATGTTGACCTGCTGAACGTCGCGCGGGTTCGGCTGCGTGACCGCACCCTTGTTCGCGCCTTCATCGAGCTTCACGCCCGAATGACAAGCTGCCAATGCGCCGACCATCGCAACTGCCAGACCGATACGAAGTTTCGACATCATGGTACCTCTCCTTGTGTTGTAGCTGAACGTTGTATGTGAACGTTATTGCTGGACTTATTGCATGAACGGACCCCAGGACGGCTCGCGCACCACACCGCCCTGTACTGACAAGACTTGCCGCGTGCGACCATCGGTCGATACGGCTGCCAACACGCCACGTCCGTTCACTTGAGTGGCGTAGAGGATGTACTGACCATTCGCCGCGAAACTAGGCGATTCGTCACGCGTCGTGTCGGTCAGCCCCGTTGCCGTGCCGGACGCGAGGTCCTGCACATATAGCTTGAAGCCGTCGCCAGTGCGCGAAATGTACGCGAGTAGCTTGCCGTCCGGGCTCACGCGCGGGCTCGTGTTGTACGAACCGCTGAACGTGACCCGCTGGGCTGCGCCGGCGCTTTCACCCGCCGCCGGCATTTTGTAGATCTGCGGTTGGCCGCCGCGATCGCTCGTGAAATAAATCCAGTTGCCATCGGGAGAGAAGAACGGCTCGGTGTCGATGGAACTGCCTTGTGTCAGACGGCGCAGGCCGGAACCGTCTGCGTTGACTTCGAATATTTGTGTATTGTCCGTACACGACAAGGCGACCGCAAGCTTGCGGCCGTCAGGCGACCAGGCCGGAGCACTATTGTTGCCTTTTCGATTCGACACGACCATGCGACGTCCCCTCGGCAGATCGTGGATGTACACTACCGGCTTCTTGCGCTCAAACGACACGTAGGCGACCTTCGTGCCGTCCGGCGACCATGCCGGCGAAATGATCGGTTCCGTGCTGGACAGGGCGATTTTCGCGTCCTGGCCGTCCGAATTCGAAATCTGCAACTGATAACGCTCGCCGGTCTGGATCACGTACGACAGACGCGTTGCGAACACACCGTGCGAGCCGAGCAGCTTGGCGTAGATATAGTCGGCGATCTTGTGCGCGCTCATGCGCAGGTCGCCTTCGCCGGAGACGAGCGACAGGCCGCCCAAGTTCTGCTGGCTGACCGTGTCGTACAGGCGGAAATGCACTGCATACTGGCCGTTCGGCAGCTTATTGACGCTGCCCGACACGAACGCGTTGGCGTTCTTGGCCTTCCATGCGCCGAAATCGACGGAGTCGCTTTCAGACACCGGCGTGCTGCCCGCATCAATGTTCGTGAACTTGCCGCTGTGCTGCAGATCCTGACGGATGATTGCGCTCACTTGCTGCGGCGAGCTCGCCTCGTTGGCGAAATTGGCCGTCGCGATGGGGTATTGCGTCGAGCCCACGCCGGTCACGAGCACGTTCAACTGGGCGTACGCGGAAGTGCCGGCTGCGATCAGGCAGGATGCGACCAGCGTTCTCAAGCCAAGCTTGGTCATCAAACTCATGCTGTTATAGGTTCCAGATAAAAGAAAAGCGTTTTTCAGGTGTCGGAGGATTGCAGAACAGCCCCCCGCCTGCACGATTCGTTCCCGTTCTGCGCCTAGCCGCCAGCCGGCCGCAGCGTGATGGTGAAGTGATCGGGCGCCTTTCCATCGATGTCGACGGGCATTGGATCGGAGCGCTGCACCGCTCGCAGTGCCGCCTGATCCCATTGTTCGTTTCCGCTCGAGCGCGTGACGTTCGCGGACAGCAACATGCCGGACGGCGAGCAGCGCACCGATACCACAGTTTCGAGCCCGGTCGTCTCACCCGCCCAGACGATGTTCGGCCGCACGCGTCGCTGCACTTTCTCAGCATAGCCCGGCGTTGCATTGCCGCTCGCGCCCTTGCCGGTGCGGCTCTTCGCCAGGCCTTCGCCGCTCGACGCCGTGCCGCCACCCAGTTGGCCTTGCAACACGGCAAGGCGCGCCTTGCGTTCCGCATCGACCTTGGCTTTTGCTTCGGCGGCAGCCTTAGCCTCAGCCGCAGCTTTGGCCTTCGCGTCCGCCGCGGCCTTCGTTTTCGCGTCGGCATCGGCCTTCGCCTTGGCTTCCTGCTGTTCCTGCTTTTGCGCTTCGGCTTGCTGTTGCTGGCGCTGCTTGTCCTGTTGCGCCTTCTGTTGCTGCTTTTGCAACTCGGCCTGACGCTGTTGTTCGATCTGCTTTTGCTTGTCCTGCATCGCCTTCTGCGCGGCGGAAGCGGCGGCGGCCTGAGCGGCGAGTTGCTGCTGACGCTTGGCTTCCGCTTCCTGCTGCGCCTGTTCCTGCTGGCGGCGCTGCTCGGCGAGCTGGGCTTCGCGCTGCGCGGCCTCCTGCTTACGCTTCTTTTCTTGCAGCGCGATGTTCGCGTCCTCGTCCTTCGCGGGTGGTGGCGCGGGCTGCACTTTCACCGGCGCGGGCGGCGGCGGAGCAGGGCGGGGCGTCGGCGCGGACTGGTCCGGAATCTCGGTCCAGATTTCGGCCTTGGCACCGGCCGGCGTGTTCTGCCAGTTGATGCCGTGATAGAGCAGCCAGATGAGCAGCACGTGCATCAGCGCGGCGAGCACAAACGCACGGCCCGTGCCGCGCTCGCGCGGCGGGCGAATGGGACGCGCGGATGCGCCGCGCGCTGGCCGTTGCTGCTTGTTCTGCGAACCGATCATTGCGATTTGACGAGTAATCCGACGCGCTTGACGCCGCGTGCTTTCATATCCGACATTACGTTCATGACGGCCTCGTACTTCACCGTCTTGTCCGCTGCGATGACGACCGGCTGGTCAGGATGCGTCTCCTGACGGTTCAACACGAAGGTGTTGAGATCGCCCTTGGTCATTTTCTGCTCTTGCGAGGCGCCGCTGTCATCCTTGTAACGCACGGTCATACTGCTATCCGCCTTGATGTTGATGACGATCGGCGGTGGCTGTTCCTGCGGCTGCGCGTTGCCGACCGACGGCAGATTGATGATCGAAGGCGACACGAGCGGCGCGGTCACCATGAAGATGACCAGCAGCACGAGCATCACGTCGATGTACGGCACGACGTTGATGTCGGCCATCGCGCGGCGCGAACTGCCGCGCATGCTTGAACGAATCGGGCCTGCCATCGCTCGCTCCTGTTACGTTATTAGTGCGCCTGGCGCTGGAGAATGTTCGAGAACTCTTCGATGAAAGTCTCGAAGCGGATCGCCAGACGGTCGATATCGTGCGCGTAGCGATTGTACGCGACCACGGCCGGAATCGCGGCGAACAGACCGATCGCGGTAGCGACCAGCGCTTCCGCGATACCCGGCGCGACGTTCGCGAGGGTTGCCTGCTGCACGTTGGCGAGTCCGCGGAAGGAATTCACGATCCCACACACCGTACCGAACAGACCGATATACGGACTGACCGAACCGACCGATGCGAGAAACGCGAGATTCGCCTCGAGCACATCCATTTCACGCTGGAACGCGGCGCGCATTGCACGGCGCGAACCGTCGAGAATCGCGCCCGGATCGGTGATGCGGCGCTCCTTGCCCTTCAGGAATTCGCGCACGCCGGATTCGAAAATACGCTCCAGCGCACCGATGGAATGGCGGTTGTTGGCCGCGCTCTGATAAAGCGCCTGCAGGTCGCCGCCGGACCAGAATTCGCGTTCGAAGCGCTCGGTCTGCGCGCGCGCGCGGCGAATGACGAACCACTTGCGGAAAATGAACGTCCACGACAGCAGAGACAGCAGCAGCAGCAGCGCCATCACGGCCTGCGCGAGCAGGCTCGCGTGAATGACGAGAGAAACGATCGACAGGTCTTGTGTGTTTTCCATAAAGGTCTGCTGGTACGCCCATAAAGGACGGGCGTCCGGTCAAAGGCGCGTCAGTTTTTCGTGATCTTGATGTAAAAATATAGAAAGCTGAGAATTCGCCTGAACCCGCGTGCTTCCGTCCGTTCGTTCGTTGCTGTCGTCAGGACGTGCGCGGCGCTCATCGTGGCTTCAATTCGAGTTCGCGTTTGCGTTCGCACAATTCGCCGATGCGGCCTGCGACTCATGCGGGCCGCATCGCAATCTTTTGAGCACGGCATCCGGCACGGCGGCGGGTCGAATCGACTCGCGATCCACCGACGCGATGCGGATATCGCCGCTCGCGAGCAGGACGCCGTCGCGCCACGCTTCTTGATGAAAATCCACCGATGCGCGGCCAAGGCGATCGATGCGGCTGACGACACGGATCATGTTGTCCAGATGCGCGGGCGATGCGTATTCGATCGCGGTTCTCCGCACGACGAACACGATGCCGTCCGATTCGGAAAGGCGCTGCTGATCGATGCCGCACGCGCGCAGCCATTCGGTGCGTGCCCGCTCGAAGAACTTCAGGTAGTTCGCGTAGAAGACTATGCCGCCGGCGTCGGTGTCTTCGTAATACACCCGAATCGGCCACTCGAAAATCAACGGATCGCTCACCTTGGCAATGCTCCGCTCGCGCAGGGGCTGTTCTGCCCGCTCCGGCTAGCTTTTTGACAGATACTCATTTTCAATATTTTACTAGAATCCGAAGCGGCATCGCCAAATCCTCAGTCGATCTGGGAATCAGCCGCGGTAAATTTGCAACGATGCAAAGCTCTGGGCGATCGGCATCATCTCGATGGCGTTGATATTCACGTGCGCCGGGCGCGTGGCGATCCAGTAAATCTCGCGTCGGCGATGTCTTCCGGCGTGAGCGCCTGCACGTTGTTGTAGACCGATTCGGCCTTGGCATCGTCGCCCTTAAAGCGAACGTTTGAAAACTCGGTGCCGCCGACGAGGCCCGGCTCGATATCGGTCATGCGCAGCGCCGTCCCGGCGATGTCCGCGCGCAAATTCAGGCTGAACTGGCGCACGAACCGCCTTGGTCGTGCCGTAGACATTGCCGCCGACCGATATACGGATGGGTGCCTGCGACCGAGCGCATATTGAACACGTGTCGGCGATTGCGCTCGACCATGCCGGGCAGGATCGCGTGCGTGACGGTCACGAGACCCGTGCAGTTGGTCTCGATCATGTTCTTCCAGTCGTCAGGTTTGCGCGCTGCGCCGGTTCCATGCCGAGCGCAAGGCCGGCATTGTTGGTGAGTACGTCGATTTGCGAGAACGCCTCGGGCAGCGAGGCGATGGCGTTGCGGACGGCGTTTTCATCGCGCACGTCGAGTTTGAGCGGCAGCAGCGCGTCGCCGAGCTTGGGCGGACAGCGCGACGAGACGCTCCTTGCGGCGCGCCGCCGCGATGACGCGATGGCCGCTCTTGACGAAGGTACGGGTGATGGCAATGCCGAATTCGGCGGACGCGCCGGTGACGAAAAGATCATGAGTGGACTACGGAGGCAGAAAAGTGGGCGAGTCCGGACCGCGTGCGGACGGGCCTCGGGCAACGGCGCAAAGGTTACTTCCATTGATGCATTGCGGCAAGCGACGGCGGGCGTTTCGACGGGTGAGAACGATCGTGCTTTATCGACGAAAACTGATTGGTTGAAAGCGTGCTCGAACCGCCCCGGCGCGCTGTTGCCTAAAGGACAGCTGCCCATTACACTACAACGTTCAAGCCCCGCGTGACTGGCGATAGGATCTTCGGATCCAGGGTGGAGCGACCCACCAGGAAGCGCGGAGCGTCGTTTTGCCGTTCGCCTGGGCAGCTGAGATCCGCGCGCCGATGTAGCGCTGCCGGTGGTTGTCCGTTCCGCGAATCCAGATTCATTCCTCATCCGCCGCGGCTGGACTCCATCGGTTTCCAGTCGAGTTCGCATACGCGTGACCCAGCCAACCTGTTTTGATCTAATGGAAAACGTATGTTTGACAGAGCCGAAAGCACCCTCGCCAACGTGGATCCCGAATTGCTGACAGCGATCGAGCAGGAAAATTGCCGCCAGGAAGACCACATCGAGTTGATCGCGTCGGAAAACTACACCTCGTCAGCCGTGATGGCCGCGCAAGGTTCGCAACTTACCAACAAGTACGCCGAAGGCTATCCCGGCAAGCGCTACTACGGCGGTTGCGAGTACGTGGATATCGTCGAGCAACTGGCGATCGATCGCGTGACGCAACTGTTCGGCGCCGAAGCCGCGAACGTGCAGCCGAATTCCGGCTCGCAGGCCAATCAGGGCGTGTTTTTCGCCGTGCTCAAGCCGGGCGACACGATCATGGGCATGAGTCTCGCCGAAGGCGGTCACCTGACGCACGGCTCGCCGGTCAATATGTCGGGCAAGTGGTTCAACGTCGTGAGCTACGGCTTGAACGAAGCCGAAGACATCGACTACGATACGCTCGAAAAGCTCGCGCAAGAGAACAAGCCGAAGCTGATCGTCGCGGGCGCATCGGCGTTTGCGCTGAAGATCGATTTCGAGCGCATGACGAAGATCGCGAAGGCGGTCGGTGCGTACTTCATGGTCGACATGGCGCACTACGCGGGTCTGGTCGCGGCGGGCGTGTATCCGAATCCGGTGCCGCACGCCGATTTTGTCACGACGACCACGCACAAGAGCCTGCGTGGCCCGCGCGGTGGCGTCATTCTGATGAAGGCTGAGTTCGAGAAGCAGATCAACTCGGCGATCTTCCCAGGCATTCAGGGCGGCCCGCTCATGCACGTGATCGCGGCGAAGGCGGTGGCGTTCAAGGAAGCGCTGTCGCCGGAGTTCAAGGCATATCAGCAAGCCGTGGTTGAAAACGCGCGTGTGCTGGCGGGGACGCTGGTCAAGCGTGGTCTGCGCATCGTGTCGGGCCGTACGGAAAGCCACGTGATGCTGGTCGATCTGCGCGCCAAGAACATCACCGGCAAGGCAGCGGAAGCCGTGCTGGGCGCCGCGCATATCACGGTCAATAAGAACGCGATTCCGAACGATCCGGAAAAGCCCTTCGTCACGAGCGGCGTGCGTCTGGGTTCGCCCGCGATGACCACGCGCGGCTTCGGCACGAAGGAAGCGGAGATCGTCGGCAATCTGATCGCCGATGTGCTCGACAATCCGGAAGATCAGGCGAACCTCGAACGCGTGCGCACGCAAGTGGCCGAGCTGACCAAGAGCTTCCCAGTCTATCGTTAATCTCTTCGCCCACAAGCCCAGATGCGCTGCCCATTCTGCCGACACGAAGACACCCAGGTCGTGGATTCTCGCGTGTCGGAGGATGGCGTGGCCATCCGGCGACGAAGACGCTGTCCGTCTTGCGACAAGCGCTTCACCACGTATGAACGCGTCGAACTCGCGCTGCCGTCCGTCGTCAAGAAGGACGGCACGCGTGTCGAGTTCGATCGCCGCAAGATCGTCGCGAGCATGCAGCTCGCGCTGCGCAAGCGTCCCGTCGCCGCGGACGCGATCGATGCCGCGGCATCGCGCATCGAATATCAGTTGCTCGGCACAGGCGAGCGCGAAATCCAGAGCGAACGTCTCGGCGAACTTGTGATGAACGAGCTGCGTCAGCTCGATACCATCGCTTACGTGCGTTTCGCATCCGTCTACAAGCGTTTTGAGGACGTCTCCGAATTTGAAGACGTGCTCGACGAGTTCCGCCGCGCAGCGCCCAAGAAGATGCCTTCGCGCAAGCGCTGATTTTTTCCGCATCGTTTCTCCCAGATCGTTTCAATCGTTCGTCCGGCGAGTCTGCCGTCGTGCGTCCTCGCTGAACAGTCAGCCGAACGGCCTGGCCATTCGAACTAGCCACTCGGACTAGCCATTCGGCTAATGGCGGAACGCGATCGAAGCCGCTAGATTGGGCATCGATTCGATTCGATCGATAGGGGATGCTGATGACTCGCGGTTTCACTTTGCTCGAGCTTTGCGTGGTGCTCGTCGTGATGGCGATCGTCGCCGCGTTCGTGACCGCCTTCGTTCTTCGCGTGGCAGACGCGCGATCACGTTGATGCGCGCGCGTTGTTCTCGACGTTGTCGCTTGCGCGCGGAAGCCGTGCGTCGCGGCGTACGGCGTCACGTTGTGCAGAATCTCGATGCGGCACGTTATTGCCTCACGGGTGGCAAGGCGTGCGATAACGGCGCGACGGACTGGTCTTGCGGCTGGGGCGTATTCGTCGACCGCGCGACGGCTCGCCGATGCTCTTACGCGTACAGTCCGCGATGACATCGGTGTCCGTGATGCATCGACCGAACTGTCGTTCACGCCGCCGTCCGGGCAGGTGATCGGCGGCTTTCGCAGCTTCGACTTCTCTCGCGCCACGCAGCGCGGATGGATCGGCGAATGCGGCGACGTGGCGCTGTATCCGGCTCGCGGCCGGCAGACGCGCGCGTATTTCGATCGGTGCATGCGGAGCGTCGGACACGGCGGCGTTCGAATCACGGCGATTCGCTGCTCAAAGTGATGATCGCGCTGTCGCTTACGCCCATCACGGCACTCGGGATGATCGCCGTGCAAAGCGCGCTGGCGCGCAGTGAACGCATGGCGCTCGTGCGTGAGCGTGCCGTACTCATCGAGAGTATTCGCAGCGACGTGGATCGCGCGACGGCGGTGTCGCAATGGCGCGCGCGTTGGCCATGCTCCCCGATGGCGATGTCGCCATGACGGATTGCGCCGATGGTGTGCGTGTCGTCGCAGTCAGTTGGCATGCGGAAGACGGCGGCGATCTCTGCCCCGAGCCGCAGTCAAAGCCGCTTGCATCATGCATTGCCGTGGCGTTTGCAAGATGAAAAGGCATTCGATCCTTATGCGTGGTCACAAGTTGCTCGAACTCACGATTGCGCTCGCGCTGGGCTTGTTGATCGTGGCGGGGTTGCTGTCGATGTATCGCGCGCAACGTGTGGCGTTCGATCGCGCGACCGACGCCGCGCTCTTCGATTGCTTTCAGGGACGCGTGATCGGCGCGGATGGCTCGGCGTCGTGCGAGTCGCTTTCGAGTCGATCGGCATGCAGGTGCGCTATTCTGCAGACACCGTGTCTACCTGGCCGACGTCCGGCGGCGCGCCGACCGACTGCCTTGGTCAAGCCGTCACCGATGGCCTCGTGACGAACCGTTTTTACGCAAAGCCCAGCACGTCGAGCGGCGAACCGGAACTGTACTGCGAAGGAAGCGGAAAGCAGGCGCAACCGCTCGTGGAAGGCATCGAGAAGATTCGCGTGACGTACTGGCTCGCGGGATCGTCGAGCGCCGTCGATGCGCCGGCGATTTCACGCGAGCGCTGGTCTTACGTGTACGCCGCCGATATCTGCGGTGCGCGGTTATCTGAACCAGACGAAGCGCAAAGCGGGCTACGTCGATTGCGCGGGTGCGATGTCGTTGCTGAGGACGGGCGCACACATCAGGCGTTCTGGCGCCACGTCACGATCCGCAATTCGCTGGCTGCCGAGGCGCGAGGTGACGCATGAAGCGCCGTTCGACCTCGCGCGGCACTGTGCTGCCGATTGTCCTCCTGCTCGCCGCGATGATGCTCGTCACCGCGAGCGCGTGGCTGCAGGCATCGCTCGGCACGCACGATGGTGGCATCGCGCGAGCGTGTGCAGGCCTGTCACGCGGCGGACAGCGCATTGATCCGATGCAGCCGAATGCTCGACGCCGCGCTTCCAGTCACCGGCGTGCTCGATCAGGAGCCGTCGTCGTGGCGTAGCAAGGCGTGGTTCGAAGGCGCGTCCACGCGTGCCTTCGCGCCGTTCGCCGAATGATCGTATGCGCGGCGCGCGCCTCAATGTCGGATCGAAACTTATGCGCAGGCGACAGGTGCGTTGTATCTCATCACCGCTCGCGGATTCGGCCTGAACGCGGATTCCGAGGCATGGTTGCAACTGCGCGTCGATGCCGCTGGATCACACTGGCGGCGCGTTGTCGCCAAACCGTTTTGAGAAAGGGATCGACATGCGCAGACCGAAGAACGGTTTCAGCTTGCTCGAATTGATGATCGCGCTCGGCGTGGCTGCCGTCATCACGATGTATGCATTGCCCGCGTATCGCACGCACGTGGCGAAGGGGCATCGGCTGGATGCCGCCGCGGCGCTTCTGCGCGCGGTGCAGTACGTGGAAACGGGCTCGCGCAGACACTTAACACGATGGACACACTGGGGCTGGATCAGGTGCCATCGAACGGCGCAGCGATCTACAAAACTCACGATAGCGCCTGAATTCTCACCAACGGCGGCTATACGATCGAAGCCGCGCCCGCCGATTCCGGTTCTATGCAGGATGACGCCTGCGGCACCTTCGTGATCGATGCGACCGGTCTGCGCAGCAATCGCGTCAATCACGCGACATCGCCGCTCGACCCGGCGCAGTCGTCCGCGTGCTGGGCGGGGCAGGGGATGAATGTGAACGCGTCAGAAAACCGTCAGGTCGACCGCGTCGTTGGACGTTTCAGTGGGTGTTGGTCTTCATCTGCTGATAGATGCGCCAGCCTTCCCACGCGGCGAGACCCAGACCGCCCCATTTGAGCATCGGTTTTGCGCCGCGCACGACGGTCGTGCGAACCGACTTGGTGAGCGCCAGCGACGCCAGCGAGCCGATGATCGGGAACTGCTTGAACAGCAGTCCGATGCCGCCACCACCGCCCAGCAACTGGCTAAGGATGTCCTGAATGCCGCCGCCCAATGCGCCGCGCCGGCTGCCCCAGCGACAGTTGCCGCGGTTCGGCATCAGGAAACGCAGGAAGCTGAAGTGGGTGACGGACTGGCGCAGGTCGAGCGTCGCCTGACGCAGTTCCATGCGCTCGACATCGGCGCGGGCGATCAGCAATTCCTTGCGCAGCGCGCGCATGTGTGCCGTACGCAGTTTCTGCGTCTTGTTGCGCTGAGGCACCTTGAAGGCTTCGTCGGATTTGCTCATGGGATCGGGGCTCGGGAATCGGTTCAGAGGCGGGCTGTCGCGTCAATTGTGGGAGCGAAACGCGTCGCGATCCTTGCGGAACTCGGTGAGCGTGTTGTCGAACATGTTGGGCGTATTGCGCAGATTACTGCGTGCGCGCAGGCCGCAACCGCTAGCGATCAGCGCATACAGCGCAGTGATGCCGCCGAGCGCCTGCCAACGATGCGTGTCCCAGAAGAAGATCGCGATCAGCACGGTCAGCGAGATCAGCGCCATCATGGCGAGCATCATGGCGGTGAGTCCCAAAAACAGTATACTGATGAGCCGCTCCTTCTCTTCCTGCAACTCGATGCCGATGAGTTCAAGGCGCGTCTCGAAGATGGCGAAGGCGGAACTCAGGATTCGTCGCAATGGTCCGGGGGACTCTTGCCGCGGTGGCCGTTTTGTCGTCATGGCTTGGGTGTGAGAGGCGCGTTGGCGCTGCGTTGGGTGGTTCCGGTCGCCGCATTGACATATGAATGCCGCGGGTCGGCACGAAGTGGAGCCGCGCGGCCCGGGTAGGCGCTCGCGGTTCGGACAGAGGTTGCTCCGGAATTGCGCCGATGGAGACCGCGATTGTCAGAGACCTAGCAATCAGCGGGCCATTGGAGCAATGAGATGACCAGCGTGTGCTCACTTGCGGTTGATCCGCAGGCCGATCACCATGCCGATGCCCGCCGCGATGCCGATCGACGCCCACGGATGTGCACCTAATCGTCCGTGGCGCGCGCCGCCTTCTTGCCTCGCTCGATTACGACGACTTGTGCATCGACAGCTTTTTCGCGGACCACTTTCAGGCGCGTCATGGCGGTTTCGCGGAGTTCCGAAACGCGCTTGCCGGTGGCGGTCGCGGCTTGCTTCAACAGATCTTCGGCGTCAGCGAGAACGGTTTTGATGTCGGACATGAACCGTTCTGATTTCTGACATTAGAGGCTCCAAATCAGTAAGGCTACGTGAATCGTAACCAAAGATGCGGTCGCTGACGAGGATGCCGCAGGCGAGGGCGGTGGAACGCAGGTTTCGTTCCCGCGCCACGGACAAGCCTGCCGCGCATACTGACCTCGTCAAACCTGCGACATCGTCATTGATGATGGAGACGATCTGACCCGTAAAAGTTTCAGCCGCTCATCGAAGGTTACGTTACAAAAGGCGCGCCCTTCTGCTTTGTGCGCGACACGCCAAAATCGGACGAACGATTCAGAAAAACGCCTGAATGCCCGTTTGCGTGCGGCCGAGAATCAGCGCATGGATGTCGTGCGTGCCTTCATACGTATTCACGACTTCCAGATTGACGAGATGACGCGCTACGCCGAACTCATCGGAGATGCCGCCGCCAAGCATGTCGCGCGAGCCGTGCGATGTCGAGCGCCTTGCCGCATGAATTGCGCTTCATGATCGAGGTGATCTTGACGGCCGCCGTCCCTTCGTTCTTCATGCGGCCGAGGCGCAGCACTCCTTGCAGGCCGAGGGTGATTTCGGTTTGCATGTCGGCGAGTTTCTTTTGAATCAGCTGATTGGCGGCCAGAGGACGACCGAACTGCTTGCGATCGAGCGTGTATTGCAGCACGCTTCGGCGGCGCCGAGCGCGCCCCACGAGATACCGTAACGCGCCGAATTCAGGCACGTAAACGGGCCTTTGAGGCCGTGCACGTTCGGTATCAGATTTTCTTCGGGGACGAACACTTCGTCCATCACGACTTCGCCGGTAATGGATGCGCGCAAGCCGACCTTGCCGTGGATCGCCGGCGCGGACAGGCCCTTCCCTGCCTTTTTCAATCAAGAATGAAGCCGCGAATCACATCCTTGCCGTTTTCCTCGAGCTTCGCCCAGACGACGAACACGTCGGCGATCGGCGAGTTCGAGATCCACATCTTCGTGCCCGAGAGCGAAAAGCCGCCATTGACCTTCTTCGCGCGTGTGGTCATGCTGGCGGGATAGGAGCCGGTGTTCGGCTCGGTCAGGTCGAAGCAGCTGATCCACTCGCCGCGCGCGCGAGCCTCGGCAGGTACTTCTGTTTTTGCGCGTCGCTGCCGAACGCGTTGATCGGCACCATCACGAGTGACGACTGCACCGACATCATCGAGCGATAGCCGGAATCGACGCGTTCCACTTCGCGCGCGATCAGGCCGTAGCTGACATAGTTCAGCCCCAGTCCGCTGTATTCCTCGCTGATGGGGTCGGCCCGAGCAGACCGAGTTCGCCTATCTCGCGGAAGATCGCCGGATCGGTCTTCTCGTCGCGAAACACCTGCCTGACGCGTGGCTGGAGCTTGTCCTGCGCGTAGGCGCGCACCGCGTCGCGCACCATGCGCTCTTCTTCGGTGAGCTGCTGGTCGAGCAGCAGCGGGTCTTCCCAGTTTTTGATCGGCAGCGGATCAGATGGCGCTTGCCGCCAGTTCCACTAAGCGAAACAATGTTTTGCAAATCAGCCTCAAGTTTAGCATCCGACGTCCGTGGACTCCAATCGAAACACTGCACGTTTCTCATCGTCGGACGAGATCGGATGAGTGCAAGTTCGTGGTGGCGCTGGCGCGCGGGCTGGATTTGCTGCGTGCGTACGGGCTCGGCGAAACGCTGCTCGGCAATCGCGATTTCGTCGAGCGCACCGGCCTGCCGAAAGCGACGGTCAATCGGCTCGCCTACACGCTGACGACGCTCGGCTATCTGCGTTTCGACGACGATGCCGGCAAGTACGCGCTCGACACCGGCGTGCTGTCGCTCGGCTTCGCGCTGCTGGCGGGCGCGGACACGCTGGAACTCGTGCGTCCGCATGTGTGCGCGCTTGCGCGGGAGATCGGCGCGGCGGTGTCGCTCGGCTGCCGCGACGGGCTGGACATGATCTATCTGGAGACGATCCGCAGCGAAACCGCGCTGTCGGCCTCGTGCCCGGTTCGCGTCTGTCGATGCTGACGAGTTCGATGGGCCGCGCGTATTTCGCCGTGCAGGATGAGGCGGGGCGCAAAGCGCTGTTCGACGAACTGGGGAAAGAGCAGGGCGCGGCGCTCGTCGAGTCAGCGCGCCACGCGATCGCGGATTTCGCGCGTGACGGCTGCTGCTACTCGTTTCGCGAATGGCACGACGACGTCAACGCGATCGCCGCGCCGTTCCGCGATGTGCGCAACGGTCGATGGCTCGTGCTGTCGAGCAGCGGACCGGCGTCATCGATGAACGAGGCGTTCTTCCGCGAGACGATCGGACCGAAGCTCAAGGCGCTGGCCGCGCGCGTCTCGCATAGTCGAAGCTCACAGCACGGTCCGGAGGAAGTGCCACAGCTCGGGGAACAGCACGACATCGAGCATCTTACGCAGATACGACGCGTCCGCCGTCCCGCCCGTGCCCTGCTTCATGCCGATGATGCGCTCCACCGTCGTCACATTGCGGAAGCGCCATTGCCGGAACACGTCTTCGAGATCGACGAGTTCTTCGGCCATTTCATAAAGCTCCCAGTGCGCTTTCGGATCGCGATAGACGGCGAGCCACGCCGCTTCCACCGACGGTCGGCTGCGTCCAGTCGCGCGCGAGCCGTTCCGGATTGATCGCGAAGCCGCGCCGCGCGAGCATGCGAATCACTTCGTCGTAAAACGAAGGCGCTTCGAGCGCGGCGCGCACTTGCGCATGAATTTCCGGCCGATGCTCGTGCGGCTTGAGCATGTGCACGTTCTTGTTGCCGAGCATGAACTCGATTTGCCGATACTGATGCGACTGAAACCCCGACGACGATCCGAGGGACGGCCGCATTGACACATACTCGGACGGCGTCATCGTCGCGAGCACGTTCCACGCTTGCACCAGCTGCTCGAGGATGCGCGACACGCGCGCCAGCATCTTGAACGCAATCTGCGATTCGTCTCGCGCCACCGCCAGAAGCGCCGCGCGCAGTTCGTGCAGCGCGAGCTTCATCCACAGTTCGCTGGTCTGATGCTGGATGATGAACAGTATCTCGTCGTGTTCGGGCGAGCGCGGATGCTGAGCGTTGAGGATCGAACCGAGCGCGAGGTAATCGCTAGCTTATCGATTCGGAAGAATCGACCTTGGCGTCGTGCCAGCCTGTCTTCTCGTCGGAGCCGTGCCCGCCGTGACCGAACGGCCAGCCTTGTGTGTCGCTCATGATCGATTTCCTCAGGTCACCGATGCGCGTTCGGCGAATTGCGGCGCGCGCCAGCTTTCCGTCGCGAGCACATCGCGCAGCACTTCCACAGCGTCCCACACATCGAGCGGCACGGTTTCCACAGGTACGAAGTAATAGGCGCGGCGGCACATCGTCGAGAAAAGCAGCGAGACATATTCCGGCATCACGAGCGGGCGCGCGCCGATGCAATGTACGACCCGGCACGCGCCGTAGGTGTCCAGCGCGACCGTGCCGATGGGCCGCACCATCGCGATCACACACATAGTGCAGCGGCGCATCGGCACGGTCGCATCCGTGTGCGGCGATAGCGTGAGCCGCGCGACGTTGACGGGCGAACCGGCTTCCATGCGCAACACGCGCTCGATGTCGACGGCAGTGTCGCCCGGCCAGACGGGAGTGGCGGTATCGATCGGCGGGGAAATGTCGATGAGCGTCATGGCGCGCCTAGCAAATGCGTAAAGATGCGTCAAATCATAGCGGTCTTATCTCGAAAAGTGATTGAAAAATAACCACCCAAAAAGGTTGAACTTAGAACATATTTCGATGAAATTGGCACGGGAGATTAAAAAATGCCTGGTTTCACGCTCGATGCAACGGATTGCCGAATTCTGGCGGTGCTGCAGGAAGATGGACGGATCAGCAACCTGGACCTGGCGGAGCGCATTTCGCTCTCGCCCTCGGCGTGCCTGCGCCGGATGCGGCTACTCGAAGAGGAAGGGGTAATCGCGAGTTATCGCGCGTGCCTGGACCGCGAGCGGCTGGGCATCGAACTGGAAGCGTTCGTGCATGTATCCATGCGCAACGACCAGGAAAACTGGCACGAGAAGTTCGCGCTGGCGGTGAAGGAGTGGCCGGAAGTGGTCGGCGCTTTCGTCGTGACGGGCGACACGCATTACGTGCTGCGCGTGCTCACGCACAACCTCAAGCATTACTCCGACTTCATTCTCTCCAAGCTGTACAAGGCGCCGGGCGTGATCGACATCCGCTCGAACATTGTGCTTCAGACGATGAAAGACGACGTTGGCGTACCCGTCGCGCTGATCGATCAGCCGGACCGGCTGACCACTGCAAAGGCGTGAAAAGACCCGAAGCGTCAGGACACGATCGGTCCGAGCGTGTGGAACTCGCCGGCGTGAAAGACCAGCGGCAGAGCGTCATCGAACACTTCGCGCAGGCCACATCGTTCCACTTCACCGACGAAGATCACATGATCGCCTTCGTCATAGCGGGTACGGTTGTGGCATTCGAACCAGGCAATGGCGCCGTCGAGCACCGGCATGCCCGAGTCACTCGCCGCGTGCGATACACCGGCGAAGCGATCGCGCTTGAGCGTCGCGAAGCGTCGGCACAGATCGAGCTGCGACGCCGCCAGCACATTCACCACGTAATGGCTATTGGCGCGGAACACCGGCATCGAAGCCGATTTGGTCGCGAGACTCCACAATACGAGCGGGGGGTCCAGCGACACCGAATTGAACGAACTCGCGGTGATGCCGATCAACTGGTCGTTGTCCGTGCGCGTGGTGATGACGGTCACGCCCGTCGCGAACTGGCCGAGCGCGGCGCGGAATTCTGTTGGATCGAAGTTCGGGGTTTTGGCGCGTGTCATAGGCAACTGAGCGGTCTATCAGGCGTGGTTTCGTGTTGTTGCCGAACCGGCCGCGCTTCGCGTTGGGGAATCGGAAAGACCTTTTCAGAAGTCATGTAAAAACGGAACACTTTGCCCGCGTTCCACGCGACCTTCCTGTGCGTGGGGATCATCACGGCGGGTTCCTCGTAGATTTTCGGGCAGTTCGCACCGGAAGTGCGCTCGGGGCGCCGGAAGTCGGATCCGTCCGAATCGAACACTGAGGCGGGGCGTCGCGTACCGCGACGGTGCCCGCGGTACCGACACGCGACGCACGCGTGTGCGTTTGTCTTCGGGTAATCCGGCCGCACGCAATCAACACACGAATCCGTGCGCGGTCGCGGCCGCTGACCCGCATCGGCATTGAATTCGCACGGTTTTTGCTCGAACCTCGCGAGCCCGTTCCGGTAAACTATCTCAAAAAGTTCACTCGCCTTCCGCATTGACAGCATGAGCATGGTTGGCCTCGATCCTCCCAGCTTTCGCCCGCCGCGTCTGATCGCCGGCGACGACGGCTCGCGTCGTACCGTCTTCTTCTTCTATGGCGAGTACACCGTGTTCAGCGTGTTCCAGCCGGTGTTTTCGATGTCGCACCTACGCGCGATCTGATACCACGCATCACTTCGTGCACGCGACGATACACATCGTCATGTACCGTCGGCCGAAGTGTTCATTCAGGCCGCGCGCCGCGGCGATCTGCTCGAACTCGGACGGCTCGCGGAATCGCTGCACTGGGCAATTTCAATGCGTTCGACAGCCACAACGAGTGGCTCTTTCTGAGCCTGCATCCCGCCGTGCTGATGGATGCGAACTATGGTGACGCGCTGCTTGCCGCGCTGAAAGACATCGGCCTGCCGCCGCAGCGCGTGGTGCTTGAAGTGCCTGAGCAGGCGGGCAGCGAGACGACGCGCTTCAGCGAGATCATCGATTCGATGCGCAAGTCGGGCTTTCTGATCGCGCTGGACGGTTTCGGCGTGAAGCATTCGAACATCGACCGCGTGTGGCAATTGCGGCCCGATATCGTGACGCTCGATCGCTGCCTCCTTCAGCAGGCGACCGAGCATTCGCACATCGAGTGCGTGTTGCCGCGACTGGTGTCGTTGCTGCACAAGTCCGGTCAGCTCGTGCTGATGGGCGGTCTGTCCGACCGAGCGCGAGGCGCTGATCGCGCTCGAATGCAACGTCGATTTCGTGCAAGGCGCGTATTTCGCGCAGCCGAGTGTCGATGCCGTGCACAGCGAAGTGGCGGCCAGTGCGATGGATGCGCTGACGGCGGCATCGCGCGAGCGGGTCGCGGCGCGCGACCGGGCGCAGTCCGCGCGGCTCGATCGTATGTGAGCGGTCTGGAGCGTGCATCTGTCAAGCTGATGGAAGGCGAAACGCTGATTACCGCGACGGGCGAGCTTCTGCAACTCGCCGACACGGCGCGCCGCTTTCTGCTTGATCAGTCGGGACGGCAGATTGGCGACAACGTCGTGCCGATCGTGCGGACATCGCAGCGCGCGAAGCGCTTTAGCCCGCTGCTGCATTCGGAAGGCGCGAGCTAGGAGCGATGGCCTTACTTCATCGAGGCGCTGTGCGCGCCGGGGCGCGTGCATCTGACCGCGCCTTATCTGTCTATCAACGAGGCGCATTTGTGCGTGACGGCTTCGATCGCCGCGCAAACGCCTTATGGACTGCAGGTGTTGTGCGTGGATATCAACTGGGAAGGCGGAAACGGGGTTGATGTGCGTTCGGGCCTGCATTACTCGAAAGCCTTCCGTTCGGGAGGCTTTTTGGGGAGGTCAGGATCGCTTCGTGAAATCTGGCCCCACGAGATCGAAGCCCGCGAAGCATGACGACTCCCGAGAGTGCGATCAGCGCGGCGGAATGGCGGCCGAAATAGAGCATGCGGCGGCGGACCAGGCGGCGAGGCAGAGGGAAACGAAGCGTTTCATGATGGATTTTTGATGCGGTGAGCGCTATAGCTAGCGGCGATGGCGCCGCTTGGAACCCATATTTTAGGTTTTTCGGCGATTGCGCGCTCAAATGGGCGGACCAAGTGCATTGCCCTGACGCCAAAATTTCAGACGAAACGACGTTGACCAGAATAGAACTTAGACTTGCGTTCGTTCGCCTCGCTGCGGCGGTCCGAACAGAAAAACTACGTACGAGCGGGTGAGGAAAACGTAGCGCCGCCCGGGTCACCGGGTCCCACCTGGAGTGGGAGTTGCGCCGAACGGCTGATAGGGAGTCCCGCCTACGACGGCTCCCAATCGGCAGCCGTTGGCTTTCTTGGCTATGCGCGAATCGTCCGCCCTTCCATTGCGGCGCGCAAAATGCCCTTCAGCTTCACCCTCTTCGCAGTCAACTGCTGTTTCGAAAGCTTCCGGTCAAGCATATAAGCGGACTGCACGCGAAGCGTTAGGCGACTAGCGCGCAATTTATCTTTCGTCACTTTAAAAAACACAGCGTAAAGCGCAGGGGTTCCGCGCTCGGTCGTCGTCTCGACCGTCACGAAGTTCAGTTGATCCTCGTTCGCCACGATGATCCGCCTCCAGCCAAGGTGAGCACGAGATCACGCAGCAAACGCTTCGACGCGTCAAAGAGCTCGATGCAAAACACGCGTTGCTCGCGGCCATCGTCGTAAATTTCGTCGAGTGGAATCTGCGAACGCGGCCTCGGGTCTCTCGCAAAGCTGTGCGTAAAGCAATGACACGAGAACAGGACGACCACGACTACGATCGAACCGAGTTCTAGCAGGCACTGGACTGCGAATGAATCGAGATGGCTGAGATCCCATTCTTCGTCTCTAAAGATTTGTTTTCCTAACTATTAAGCATGTTCGATAAGAATCTCGGTGAAGGCTGTTTCGTGGTTCGAAATCAAGCGCCAGGTGGTCTGTGAAAAGCGCTCAGAGTCTATTTATGCGCCAGGCCGTCAGATATCGACTTTCCCTAAAACTTCGGCTATAAAAAAGCCGCATCGACCAACCGATGCGGCTTCTTGCAAACTTGTCCGAAGGCCGAATCGACCTCCGACTTTAACTGAACTCAAGCACCAAAATTCTTCGAAGCAAAATCCCAGTTCACGATGTTCCAGTAAGCCTCGATGAACTTCGGACGCGCGTTACGGTAATCGATGTAGTACGCATGCTCCCAGACGTCGATGGTCAGCAGCGCCTTCGCATCCGTCGTCAGCGGCGTGGCCGCGTTGCTCGTCGATACGATATCGACTGAGCCGTCGGCCTTCTTCACGAGCCACGTCCAGCCCGAACCGAACGTGCCGGTCGCGGCCTTGGCGAACACT
>JAQFVJ010000002.1 GCA_029439525.1 Caballeronia sp. BR6202001591004 | reverse complement strand
TTCCGCTTCGTTCGCTTTTCAGATTGAGCATGTCCGGCGCGCTGGTGAACGGCTTCGCGCTGGACGATGCCGGACCGGTCGGCTGCAATTGCGCCGCGTGCCGGCCCGATGTCGTTTCCGGCGATTCGCCCGCGTGCCGCGCGAGCGCGTGCTGTACTGCGTGGAACACGTACTGATGGATCGAGCGCGAATCGCGGAAGCGCACCTCGATCTTCGACGGATGCACGTTCACGTCCACCGATTCGGGTGGCAAGTCCAGAAACAGCACATACGCGGGATAGCGGTTGCCGTGCAGCACGTCCTCATACGCGGCGCGCACGGCGTGCGTCAGCAGCTTGTCGCGCACGAAGCGCCCGTTGACGAAGAAATACTGCTTATCCGCGCGGCCGCGGCTCGCGGTCGGCAAGCCCGCGCAGCCGTAGACCGCGAACGGTCCGGCGCGTTCGTCGAGCGGTAGATGCGCGGTCTCGAAGACTTCGCCGAGAATTTTGGCGACACGCGTTTGCGGATCGGTCGCGTTCCAGTGCTCGACGGCCTTGCCGTTGTGCATCACCGAAATCGCGACATCGGGACGCGCGAGCGCCGTGCGGCGAATCACGTCGAGGCAGTGGCCCAGTTCGGTCTGCTCGCTCTTGAGGAACTTGCGGCGCGCGGGCGTGTTGAAGTACAACTCGCGCACTTCCATCGTGGTGCCGACGGTGCCAGCGGCGGGCGAGATCACGCCGGTTTGCGCATCGATGCGCGTCGCGTGCGGACAGCTTTCCGTGCGGCTCGTGATGAACAGTTCGGCGACGGACGCGATCGACGCAATCGCTTCGCCGCGAAAACCGAGCGTGGCGACGGCTTCGAGATCGGCGAGCGAGCGGATTTTGCTCGTCGCATGGCGCAGCAGCGCGAGCGGCAGTTCGCCGGGCAGAATCCCGCAGCCGTCGTCGGCGATCACGATGCGTTTCACGCCGCCTTCATCGAGTGTGATGCGCAGCGTTTTCGCACCGGCATCGAGCGCGTTTTCCAGCAGTTCCTTGAGGACCGATGCCGGCCGCTCCACCACTTCGCCCGCGGCAATCTGGCTGATGAGCTGATCGGGCAGCGGCGCGATGGCGCGCGAACGGCGTGCGGGATCGGCTGTCGAAGCGTTTGGCGTGGCGGCCGCCGCGTCGGCGAAGGGTTCGTTGAGATGGGCCATGGCGAAATTATAACGATTCGCGCGGCGCCTTCAGGGGATCCAAACCGAGGCACCATCCCGCGAAAACCGTGTGCGAACCGTTCCGCCAATGCGCCAGAATATACCGTCAGGATGCGCGCTTTTTAACGGAGGCGGCATATGCGGGTTCGGTTCTGGCGCGACTTTTTATTCGCTTCAGGCACGGCTTTACGCTGTCAGCCTGGCCTAATTTTTCGAGGAAAGCTTTTGGACACGCTGCTGCAGTTCGTGGGACTCATTCTTCACATCGACAAGTCACTCGGTGTCTTTATTCAGAACTACGGCGCATGGGTCTACGCCGTGCTGTTCCTGATCGTGTTCTGCGAAACCGGTCTCGTGGTGTTCCCCTTCCTGCCGGGCGATTCGCTGCTGTTCATCGGCGGCGCGTTCGCCGTGAGTCACGAGATGAATCTCGGCGCGCTGATCGTGCTGCTGCTGGTCGCGGCGGTGACCGGCAATACAGTGAATTACTGGATCGGTCGCAAGATCGGGCCGAAGGTATTCGACACCAACATTCCCGTGCTCGAACGCTTTCTCGATCGCGCCGCGCTGCAGAAAACCCACAATTTCTACGAGCGTCACGGCGGCAAGACCATCGTGATCGCGCGCTTCGTGCCGGTGGTGCGGACCTTCGCGCCGTTCGTCGCGGGCGCATCGGCGATGGATCACGGGCGCTTTCAGCTCTTCAATATTCTCGGCGCGCTGTTCTGGGTCCTGCTGCTGACGCTGCTGGGATTTTTCTTCGGCAGCATTCCGTTCATCAAACAGTATCTGAACGTGATCGTGCTGGTGGGGATCGGTGCGGCGGTGGTGCCGGTGGTGCTCGGCGCGCTGTGGAAGATGAGCCACCGTTCCAAGGCGGGAGCCTGGAGGCAGCGAAAGTTTCGGCGAGACGGGCGCACGCACGTGCGCACGACCGCTCGCCGAACGATGATTTTGCTTAACCGCGGCGAATCAGGCGAATCACGAAGATCAGCACGACCGTGGCGATGACGGCCGTCAGCAGCGAGCCCAGGATGCCGCCGCCGAACGAGAAGCCGATCAGGCCGAACAGCCAGCTGCCGACAAAGCCGCCGATGATGCCGACCAGAATATCGACCAGCACGCCGAAGCCGGCGCCGTTCATGATGAGACCGGCGAGCCAGCCCGCCACGCCGCCGATAATCAGGCTGAGGATGATGCCGTGTTGCATGAGAGACATGAGTTGAACCTCGGTAAATTGAACGCACTGCGGGAACGCGGGATTCTTCCGCTTTCGAGCGGCGCCCAATTTAGCCCAAGCGCCTCAGCGATGGACGCGTGAATTGTGAGTCTTTGTCGCGTCCGCGCGGCGCGCGCCTGCGAAGCCGGAGCGAAGGCGCTTTCGCATCCGTCTAAAATTTAGAATGCCAAACTGCCGCGTCGGCGCGCGCGGTGTGTCGTTTTATGTCACGCGAGGCAATCGTGATCTGTAATATTTTATGCTGGCAGGTGATGTCGAAACAGAAGCGGGAAACCGAAACGAAAGCGGCGCGGCGATGCTGCGCGAAATGGGTGCGGATAGTCGTATCGGGTGTTGCGTGGGCGATGCTGTCATCGGGTTGCGGCATATTTCAGTTCGGCGGCACCGTCGCTGTACGGCGTGGCGGTGAGCATTTGCGCGAACGGCTGATGCCGTTGGCGTGAAACAGATCAAAACGGAAAAGCAGAGGAAGGTTGGTGTTGATGCGTACAGGAGGGGTTTTCGGTCCGCGGGCTGACGCGGCCAACGCGAGCGTGACGCTCGCGGCAGCGATGGCGGCTTTGTCGGGATGCAGTTCGACGCCGCGCACGCCGGCGCCGATCGTGGAGAGTTCGACTGTGACCGCGCCGCCCGTCGTGCAAAGCACGGCGCCAAGCGTGACGCCTACGCCGGTCGTGCCGGCGACGCTGGCGCTCGCGCCCGCCAAGCCGGGGTTCTATCGCGTGAGGCCGGGCGACACGCTCTACGGCATCTCGCGTCTGTTCAAGCAGAAGCCGGACGACCTCATCAAGTGGAATAACCTGCCCGAAAGCAAACAGGTGAATAGCGGACAACTGTTGCGCGTCGCGCCGCCGGGAGCGGCCGTGGTGTCGTCGGCATCGCCGGTTTCGTCCGGTTCGAAGACGCTACCACCGCTTCTGCCGACGCCGGGCAAATCCGTCGCGGAAAAGCCCGCGGCAGAGAAACCCGCTGCCACGGCGAAAGAAGAGAAATCTCCAGTGCCGACGCCGACCGCGAGCAAGGGCACCTTCACCTGGCCCGCGCACGGCGAAGTGGGGCGCAAGTTCGGCGCGAGCGGCAGCAAGGGCATCGACATTGCCGGGAAGGTCGGCGAGCCGGTCAAGGCGGCGGCATCGGGCAAGGTGGTGTATGCCGGCAGCGGCTTGCGTTCCTACGGCCGTATGATCATCGTGCAGCACGGCAACGATTATCTGACCGCCTACGCCTACAACGAGAAACTGCGCGTAAAGGAAGGCGACACCGTCAAGCAGGGCGCGGTCATCGCCGACATGGGCACGGCGCCCGGCGGCTCGGCCGCGCTGCACTTCGAGGTGAGAAAGGCCGGCGCCGCCGTCGATCCGATTCCGCTGCTCGGCGCGGGCGGCTGATCCGGCGTCTCGCGACGAGCGAAGGAGGGTGAATTGAGAAAAATCATGCTCGCTGCCTGTGTCACGGCATCGTTGCTCACCGGCTACGATCAGCAGCAGAGCGAGGAAGCGATGAACAAGCTCAAGGCGTTCTTCAATGCGGTGAAGCCGGACACGTTGCAGCCCAAGGATCTGAAGCCGGCATGTGCCGGCTTTTGAAAATTTTATATTGTGCATCAGCTTGATCGGCCTGCGATCCGCCAGGCCGTCGGCAAAAGCGGTAAGCGCCATGCGGATCTTCCGTCCGCTCGAATCTGCGCCTGCCTTTACCGACAACTCGGCGGATGCTGCCCGTCCTTCTCGTTCTCTCCCTGCGCGTCCCGCCATTCCCTCGTGCGCAAGGCCAGTATCACGGCATGCAATTTGTCAGACTGTATGTACGTGTACGCTCGCAAACATTGGTACGACAGACGACGCAGAAACAACACCCGGTCGTCCGAACTTAGCCTTCCGACGATGCCATTTCCATGCGTTCCGTGTTGGGGCGCATGTTGGCCGCCACCAGCGATTGCGTGACCATGCGCGCCTCCGCCTGCGCGATGTGTTCGAGCGACGCTTAGCGCGTCGCACAACGACGCGTATTCGTCAGCGCTGAAACTCCACTGGCCCCGTCCCTCGCGTGGCGCTTGTCGAGGCTCACGAGCGGAGCGCCTAGTGCGCGTGCGTGACCTCGCCGCGGCCGAGCTGGCCAACTCCTCCGCGACGAGCAGATGATGGCACAGTGTTATGAAGAGCGCCATCGAACCGTGTCCGGGATGGAACGCGTCGAGTGCGGCGTAGCACTGCAGGAGCATGGTGTTCACCATCGGTTCACGCGCGGTGCGGCTATAAGTCAACCCGCCCAGCAGCGGCGACAGGGCCGGGCGTGTGGATTTCATGCTGGTCGTTTTCTTCTTCACGGAAGTATCCCGAAAAGTGTTGCGTCCGCCGATCGTCTGGAGCGTCGGGACGCCGGATGCATTGGGCATGGAAAGCTCATCGCATCCGAAAGTTAGCTTTGTCTTAAGGCGGATTTGAGTCAGTGCCGGTGGTTTTTCAAGCCGGCGTCAACGACTCGCCCGACACGCGCACCCGTTCTCCGACCGCCACGCCCGGCGCCGCTTCGTAATTGAAGGTGCGCGTGCTGCCGTCGTTTATGCGTACCTGCACCTGATACGTCGTCGTCTTGCGCACCCACATGTTCGATCTGATTGCCCGCCAGTCCGCCACCGATCGCGCCGATGATAGTCGCCCGCCGTGCGGCCGCATCCCTGGCCGATCTGCGTGCCGGCAAGGCCGCTGTGACCACCGCGCCGCCGACCGCACCGAGATCGCTCGTCGGCTGCGCGCTCTGCACGGCGTTGACGGCGACCACCTGACCCGCATACGGATCGTAGGCCGGGCGGTGTTTTCCGCATAAGTCGGTGCGCGCGTCGACGGCGCGACTTGCGCGGCGGCAGGCGTCTGGCTGTGTACCGACGCCGGGCGCACGTGATGACCACGCACGGCGCGGGACAACGGTGTATCGGCCGATGCAGGCGCGGGCTTGTCCGCCACAGCGCCCGCTTTCGCGACTTGCGAATCGACGAGTGCCGACGCGGTCCCGGCGTTGGCGGTCGCCTTCGACGACGGCAGCAGGCCGGTCATGGCCGCAATACCTGTGCCGCACGCGAGGATGACCGACACGGCCGCCGCCATCAGCGGATGAGTACGGGACGACCACCGGGTTTGCAGATCGCGAACGGCGTTCATGGCAGCGACTCCTTGTGTCGGGCAACATTTTAGCGAGCAGCGCTTGCGCATATGCGTCAAACGCAACGGTGCTGCCTGGCTACTTTAACGCTGCGCGCGTCGCGCGGTGGACGCCGTAGCTGTGACATTTGTAAGCAAAAATGGCAGCGCGGAGACCTTGCTCATTCTTAAGGGTGTTTACATTTGTTGCACTAAGTTTGTTGATGGAAACATATGTATCAATTTGATCATTTGACACCTGAAGGACACGCCATGAAACACAAGCCGCGTTTCGAATGGGCGGTGCTAGCGGCGCTGCTGCTCGTAGCCGGCGCGAGCCACGTGCAGGACGGCCAGACGACGCTCGCCAAGTGCAGAGCGTGAATTTAATCGCGATCGGATATCGGGAGACGTCGGTGCCGTTCTCGTATGTCGGCGCGAACAATGACGTGATCGGCTTCTCGCAGGATCTCTGCAACAAGGTGATCGACGCGGTGAAGGCGCGGACAAAGCATCCAGACTTGCGCGTGCGCTTCATTCCGGTGACATCGCAGAATCGCATCGCGCTGGTGCAGAACGGCACGGTCGATCTCGAATGCGGCGTGACGACAAATCTCACCGCGCGCCAGAATCAGGTGGCATTTTCCGACACGTTCTCGTCGCGACGACGCGCCTGCTCACGAAGAAAACTTCGGGCATCAAGGACTTTCCCGATCTCGCGGGCAAGACTGTGGTGACGAATCAGGGGCACGACGTCCGAGCGCATCCTGCGCAAGATGAACGAAGAAAAGAAGATGAACATGAGCATCACCAGCGCGAAGGATTATGGTGAAGGGCGCGCGACGCTCGAAACCGGCCGCGCGGTCGTCTACATGATGGACGACGTGTTGCTCGCGGGGACGCGCTCGCTGACGGCGAATCCGCCGGACTGGGTGTCGGCACGCCGCAGTCGTCGGAGGCGTACGGCTTCATGATGCGCAAGGACGATCCCGAATTCAAAAAGCTCGTCGACGACGTGATGAGTCAGGTGATGACGAGCGGCGGGATCAAAACGATGTACGACAAGTGGTTCATGAAGCCCGTGCCGCCGAAAAACATCAACTTCAACTTTCCGATGAGCGAGACGATGCAGAAGCTCTATGCGAACCCGAACGACAAGGCGTTCGAATAACGTTCGACGCGAGCGCGCCAGATGGCGCGCTCGCTGATTCGAGCATTCCGCGAAGGGCAGTTCCGTCTGACCTTGCGCGCGCATGCTGAAGGTATTGAGCGTCATTGCGACGAGCGCGTAATAGCCGAGCAGGCCGACCAGATTGATCACGACCTCATGACCGAAGCGGCGCACGGTGGCGTTGTAGGTCGCGTCGGACACGCGCTTGTGCTCGTAGAGCTCGGAGGCGAAGTCGTAGATCAGCTTGTCATCGTCGTGATCAAAACGCGGCGTTTTGCCATCGAGGCTTCGGCGACATCGGCGGGGACGCACGCATCGAGCGCGATCGGATGATGGATGTGCCACTCCGCCTGCGAGTACCAGCACGCGGCCGTCACCAGGATCGCCAGTTCCGACAGCCGCAGCGGCAGGCCCGTTTTGTAGCGGCAGAACGCGCCGAGCTTCTGCGCATGCTGCGCGAGTTCAGGGCTGAAGATCCAGCCGAGAAACGGACCATTCAGGTTGCCGCGCGGGCCGTTGAGAATATCCTGCACACTACGGCTTTCTGTTCGTCGGTCGCGGTGGCGATATCGAAATCGGGAAGTCGCTTGCTCATGTTTGCGTCCAGGTTCGCGTGGTTCAACGTGCGCCGATGACGGCGAGCGCGCCGTCGATTGCATCGGCGAGACGATCGGCGATCGTGTCGATCTGCGCGGCCGTGCAGATGAACGGCGGCACCAGCAACACATGATCGCCGTTTTTGCCATCCATCGATGGTGCCGCCCATCGGATAGACCATGAGGCCGCGCTTCATCGCCTCGTTCTTGATGATCGCGTGAAGCCTGAGCGCGGGATCGAATGGCGATTTCGAATCACGGTCGCGCACCAGTTCGACGCCGACGAACAAGCTGCGGCGGCGCACATCACCGATTGAAGGGTGACTTGCGAAGCGTGAACGCAGCGTCGCGCGCATTTGCTCGCTGTGCGCCTTGACGTTGTCGAGCAGTTTGTCTTCTGCGATGACTTGCTGCATCGCGAGCGCCGTCGCGTGACCGATATACATGTATAATGTGCCCGTGCTGAAAGAAGTCCGAGCCGCCGCCGATCGTGCCGTAGATTTCATCCGAAACCTGCGTCGCGCCGATGGCCTGATAACCCGCGCCGAGGCTTTTGGCGATCGCGAGAATGTCGGGCGATGCCGTCTTCCTCGCACGCGAAGAGGTGGCCCGTGCGGCCCATGCGGACATCACTTCGTCGAGGGATCAGCAGGGCGCCGTACTTGTCGCACACCGCGCGGATCTTGCGGAAATACTCGCGCACCGGCGGCACTGTGCTGGCCGTCGCGCTAACCACGGTTTCCGCGACGAACGCCGCGACCGACTCCGCGCCGAGTTCGAGGATCTTCGCTTCGAGTTCATCGGCGAGACGCTGGGCGAAGGCCGATTCGCTTTCGTCCGCGCGCTGCTCGCGATACGCGAAGCACGGCGATACGTGATGCGCCTCGATCAGAATCAGCAGAAACGGCTCGCGCCGCCATGCGTTGCCGCCGATCGCGAGCGCGCCGAGCGTGTTGTCGTGATAGCTCTGCCGGCGCGCGATGAAGTGTCTCCGCGCGGGCTGGCCATTTTCGACGAAGTACTGGCGCGCGAGCTTGAGCGCAGCTTCCATCGCCTCGGAACCGCCGGACACGAAGTAGACGTGACCGAGACCTTGCGGCGCGGCATCGACGAGGAAATCGGCGAGCGCTTCGGCTGGTTCGGTCGTGAAAACGACGTGTGCGCGTAGGGCAACTGCGCGGCCTGACGCTGGATCGCCTCGATTACGCGTGGATGGCTGTGCCCGAGGCACGAGACCGCCGCGCCGCCGCAGGCATCGATATAGCGCTTGCCGGTGGAATCGACGATTTCGATGCCTTCCCGCGCACGGCAGGGTGGCGCGCGGTAGAATACGGTGGTCATGGAGTCAGCCTCGTTCGTGAACATGACATGTTGCGGGCCGGAACAGCCGATAGCCGCAAACCGAACGCGACGGGATAGCGGGAACGGAATCCGGCGACGTGGAGGTGTGGCGCCTTTTTCAGCGTTTTGGCCGCTTCGACGACGCTTGCCGCGTTTTGCGCGAGGGTGAGGTCTAGGTTGTGCGCCTGTGCTTGAGCCAGATCGCGGCTTAGCTGATTGTCGGAGCCGCCTTTGACGAGGGTCCGCGCGCGCCGTGAGCAGCCCGGAGCGCGTGCGCACGCGGCTCACGAAGATTTCGCGTAGTTCGTTCCAGCCGGGAGCCGAGTTGCTGGGAGAGACGGACCATCGCCGCGGGCTGGACCTTGGCGCGCTCCGCGACTTTGCGCCTCGAGAGCACGGCGACTTTACGGGGAAGTCGAGCAGGAAGTCGGCGCCGGCCTGAAATTGCGGGCTCAGATCGGGAAAGCGCTCGCGAATAGTCGCGGCGAGTTGGTCGAATGTGGGCACGTTGCTCATGCGAAGGGCGGTGGGCGCGCTATTTAATTTAAGCATGAGCGCTGCCGTGGAGAGGGGCGCGGTGCGCGTGGATGTGAAAAAGCCGCTGTCCTTGCGGAACAGCGGCTTTTTTTGAAGCTGGTGGCAAATCAGGGAGGACAAACCAGAAGTCCTGAAACGCTATAAAAATCAATCGCTTAGGCGGGAGATGGGCGGGGTTGAAAATATTTCTAACTGGATCACCAATCGTAACACACCTGATTCTGAAAAACCGACGAGTCAGCGCGGCGTGATCAGCCTGCAGGATGGCGTCGGTCGGACCATCTTTAGATAGGCGTCTGTTAAGCAAGGTTTGGCGGGCATCGAAATCATCATCCTGCGGACTGAGTCTTATTTTCTTCGAATGATTCAAATACGCTCGAATCGTAGAACAGTGCGTTTCCCCACACAATCGTTGAAGACGCTGAATATGCTTTCCTAAGCAAGAAGAAAATGGAACCTTTTCACAAGCGTCCTAATATTTGTTGAAGCTAAACCCGCAATCAAAAAATGAAAGAGGGCGCAGAATGATGTTAACCAATCCGATTCGGAGTTTTCTCCGTCGAGAATTTTTCATTGGCTTTTGTTTTGACGGGGTGCCCCATTCATCTCATCGCGCCATCCAATGCCGACGACCAAACAGTCATAACGAAGGTTTCCGGTGAAGTAGTAGAATTTTACCAAGACATGTTGATTAAGCCGCCAACCGAGCGTCAGTTTGCGAAAAGCAAAGCGCAATACGCTAAAATCCACACAGATATCAGAGTGTTGGTTTTGCGAGAGTAAGCTATTGAAAATAATCAATCTTCAATTAATCTCGCCACTCAAGTTCGATCCTCCTGGGAGGCGCATAGGGACAAGCATAAAAAGACCAATCGGTATTCAGACGCAGATTTGATAATCGACCGAAACGATTTTGAAGCTCTTTTCGTCTCTCTTCTAAAGAACGAAGAAAGCAAAAAAACTCGCGACGGGCACAACCAAATGCGGTGTTGAGATGGCCTTCGATCCGGGCGCATCGCTGAAAGCGGCGGCCAATGCGGCAATTGCGGCAGTGGGTGCCAATATCCCAAACATTAGCGATTATCTTGAGGAAATTAGGAACTCTCACGGCGCAAGATTAAAACTCGTTATGGAGTTTTATGCCAATCAACAAATAGACAAAGAGGACCTTCGAGAAAAGCTTTTGGAAGAAGAAAACACTTATAAGCTCCAGCTCGAATCGTCTCAATATCAGGACAAAGCTTTGCTTCAGGTGGCGCTGAATGCATTCATAAACAACCTGTATTCCGCTGTGCCTCAGCGCGGTTAAATTTGTATAATGGGAAATCAGATATGGCAACCCAGTTGGAAGATCAGCCTGATCATTGGCGTCATGGTTTTGACCGGGTGGTGGCTTATGTTGGGCCACTTGTTCTGATTTTACCCATTGTGTTTGGGACTTACGTTTACTCGACGAACGCCACAGATCGTTTTTTCGATTTCATGAGCAAGAATTACGCGTTGTTTTTTGGAGTGTCGTTTGCTGCAGTATTCTCTTTTTATCTGGTGATTGCCTTGTAAACTGTCCGCGGAGATGTCGATGTGGAATTCGCTGGTTTTAAATTCAAAGGCGTGGCAGGGCCATTGCTCTTCTGGATATTGATTTTTCTCTCGACTACCGAGGCAATTAAAATGTTTTGGGCTGCCCCATAAGCCGCTTCCTTGCAAATTAAACAAAGTAAGATCGGGGCCTGGCGCCTAAAAGTGTCGCGTGATCATGATGCGACCTCGCGGAATTTAATTAAGACGCCAGAGACGCGCAAAGCGGCTGCTTAATACGCGACAAGCCCAAGCTCTTTCAAGCGAATTCCCATCGCCGTCGGCGACAGTCCGGAAAAATGCGCGAGAGATTCAAACCGCTTGCCGTTGAACGAGCCGGCGCGCGCCACGGCGATCGGAAATGCGAGAAACCCCGGCGGGGGAGGTCATCAGGTCTGCGACGCCCTTGAACCCCGCTACGTGAAAAAAAGCAGTGGGGTTTCGTTGAGGGTCAGCCGGATGTCGCCGAATCGCTTGCGGAAGTAATGCTCCACGGTCCGCCCGGGCGCAAGGCACACAGCGGCGAAGTAGTCTGCCTCCGCTTCGATCGGGTCCTTCGCGCTCATGCTCTCGCCGGTGATCGGGCGATCGCAATGCAGCCTCATTCCAGGCATCATTTCGTGAAAAACGAGATGCCCCAACTCATGGGCCGTCGTGAAGCGCTAAGTTTCATACGTCAGATCACTCGACACCACAACCAAGCGTTGTTCGGTGTCGATCAGTCCGGCGGTTTGATATCGGCCGTCGGCGTGCGCCGCCGGCATGGAGTCGCGCACTTCAAAACGAGTAGTCATACTTCTCGATCGCCGCGTCAGGAGAAAAGCTACGGATAGGGCGGCAGGTCGGCGGCGTGCCGCAGCTTCGCGCCTTGAATGATTTCGCGGTGCATGCCCCGGATAGTGTTCTCGATCTCGGCGCGTCGGTTGGCGGTGATCACGAGGACCTCAACTTTGGCATCGTTATCTATATACCCAGATTAGCACGATATCAAGATATCGTGTCAATGAAAGAGAAATGCGCAATATATTGTGGTTTTTTCGCCAATTTGAAGAGCGGACCGGGCGTCGACCGAGGCTCCCAGGTGCAGGCATCAGCGCTCCTCCGTTGTGCGCGCCGTCGCGCTTCTCTTTGCTCGCGGGCAAGCTGCCGTCCAACATCGGCGCGTATGACAACGCCACCGAATTCCCCTCCGAGACGCTGACCTTCGCGCACTATCTGCGCGCCGAAGGCTATCGCACCATTTTGTCGGGCAAGATGCATTTTTGCGGCACGGACCAGCTTCACGGTTTCGAGGAGCGTCTGATTACCGACATCTATCCCGCCGATTTTGGCTGGACGCCGGACTGGACGCATTTCGAAGCGCGCCCGACCTGGTATCACAACATGAGCTCGGTGATCGACGCGGGTCCGTGCGTGCGCACCAATCAACTCGACTTCGACGACGAAGTGACCTTCACGACGCGTCAAAAGCTCTTCGATATCGCGCGCGAGCGTCATGTCGGACGCGACACGCGGCCCTTCATGATGGTCGCATCGCTCACGCATCCGCACGATCCGTACGCGATTCCGCGCAAGTACTGGGACATGTATCAGGAAGAAGACGTCGGCCCGCGTATCGCGATTCGCTTGACGAATGCGATACGCATTCGAAGCGCCTGCGCCATGTGTACGAAGCGGACCGCAAGCCGCTGACGGATCAGCAAATGCCGCGCTTACTACGGCGCGGTCTCGTATGTGGACGATCAGTTCGGCGTGGTCCTCGAAGCGCTCGAACAGGCCGGGCTCGCCGAGAACACGACGATCATCGTCACGTCCGATCACGGCGAAATGCTCGGCAAACGCGGCCTCTGGTACAAGATGACCTTCTTAGAAGGCGGCTGCCGCGTGCCGCTGATCGTGCATCAGCCGAAGAAATATCGCGCACAGCGGGTGAAAGATTCGGTGTCGCATCTCGACGTGTTGCCGACGCTTGTCGACATGGCGCGCGAAGCGTTGCCGCAGGACTGGCCCGATAGCATCGACGGTCAAAGCCTCGTGCCGCATCTCGCGCAGACCGGCGGTCACGACGAAGCGATCGGCGAATATCTCGCGGAAGGCGCGATCGCGCCGATCGTGATGATCCGCCGCGGCAGCTACAAGTTCATCCACACGAGCGTCGATCCCGATCAGCTCTACGACGTGCAGGCCGATCCGCTCGAACGTACCAATCTTGCCAACGACGAGCACTACGTGGCGATCGTCGAGGCATTCCGCAAGGAAATCGGCCGATGTTGGAATCTGGAGGCGCTGCATCGCGATGTGCTGAAAAGCCAGCGCCGCGGCCATTTCCATTTCGGCGAAACGACGCTCGGCACCATTCAGTCGTGGGACCGGCAACTTCACGTCGATGCAAGCCAGCGCTACATGCGCAATCACATCGATCTGGACGATCTCGAAGCGATGGCGCGCTTTCCTGCCGTCGAACGCTGACGTTCGTTTCGCGTCAATCCAACCTCACATAACGACAGGAACGCACCATGAAAAAAGCTCTTCTCGATGCGCTTCTCACCGCAGTACTCGCATGCGCGGCGTGGCCTGTGCTCGCCGCCGATCCGCCGTCGTGCGAGCAGGTGCGCATGGCCGATCCGGGCTGGACCGATATCCGACGCGACCAACGCGATGAGCGGCATCTTGCTGAAGGCGCTGGGCTACAAGCAGAACGTCGCGAACCTGTCGGTGCCGATCACGTATCAGGGCTTGAAGAAAGGGCAGATCGACGTCTTCCTCGGCAACTAGATGCCCGCGCAGGCGCCGCTCGTGAAGCCGTTCGTCGAGGAGAAGTCGATCGACCTGGTGCGCCCGAATCTATCCAACGCGAAGTTCACGCTTGCCGTGCCGGATTATGTCGCGGCGGCCGGCGTGCATTCGTTCGCCGATCTCGCGAAGAACGCGGACAAGTTCGACAAGCACATCTACGGTATCGAACCGGGCGCGCCCGCGAATCAGAACATCAAAAGAAAATGGTGGACGACAAGGTGTTCGGGCTGGGCGACTGGAAGCTCGTGGAGTCCAGCGAAACCGCGATGCTCACGCAGGTCGAACGCGCCGTGCGCGACAAGAAGTGGATCGTGTTTTTGGTATGGGAGCCGCATCTGATGAACACGAAGTTCAAGCTCACGTATCTCGACCGCGGCGACAAGTATTTCGGTCCGAACTTCGGCGGCGCGACCGTGAACACGGTGTCACGCACGCGCTGGGAACAGCAATGCCCGAACGTCGGACGCCTGTTCAAGCAGATGGCGTTCAACGTCGATCTGGAAAACAGCGTCATCACCGACGTGCTGCAGAACAAGACGAATATCGATACCGCCGCGTTCGATGCGCTCAAGCGGCATCCGGAACTGCTGAAGACGTGGCTCGATGGCGTGACCACGGCGAGCGGCGGCAACGGCCTGCAGGCCGTTCAGACTGCGCTCGGCGTGAAATAAGGAGGGGGCGGGAAGAGGCGGGCGTCAGCCGAGTTGCCGGCTCAGGCGCTCGTTCGCGCCCATCAGCATGGCGCGCAGCGGTGTCGCGATGGCGAGGTAGTGAACCATCAGGTTCGAGCGCTGCTGGAAGTACCAAGGCGGGTTGAGGGTGATGCAGTCGAAGCCGTTTTCGAGCTTCCAGCCAAGCCGATCCTGCAGCAGTTTCGCGATGATGGTCTGATCGCCGCCGTTGGCGTACGTGCTCGATTTGTCGGGCGCGGCGTTGACCTGCCGATACATCTCATCGACAAACGCGAGCACGGCCGGCTTGCGGCGAAAACCCAGCACGCCCGCGTTGATGACCCACGGCCCGATGTCGTGCGCGGCCACGATGTCGCGATCGCGGAACAGCGGATCGAGCGGTTTGCTTTGGTCGAGAAACAGGATGTCCGCATCGACCCACATCGCCCATTCGTGATGCGGCAGATGCTTGCGCAGAAACCATGGCTTGAGCCACGTGCCCGTCGAGCCGGGATCGACATCGGCGGGCGTCTGGCGATACACTACAGCGTGTAGCCGTGACGCTCGCCAATAGCGCCGCATGTTCGTTTCCGCGATGGTGCCGAAGTCGCGCACGTTCGACGTGTAATACGTGATGAGCGCATGAGGACGTCCCGGATTGAACACGCTGAAGGCTTCGTCCGGCACCGGAAACTGCCCGGAAAAATCGAGCAGGGGGACGCCTTTTGCTGCCAGTCGTTGATGTGTTCGGCAAGCGCGTCGCGAAACACCGGATGAACATGTCCGTACGTCGTCTCTTCGACCGTCACGATCGTCCACCACTGAGGGTATTTGGTCCAGATCGGCATGCAGCGTGGATTACTGAGCATCATGCACACGAGATGCCGCCGAGTTCCGTATGAGGATCCACATAATCCAGCGCGGAAAGCAGTTCGACTTCATCGTGCACGGGGCCGGTGATCTTTCAGTGCTCGATGCATCGCGTGATGAGTTGGCGGACGTCCGGCGTGTTGCGCCAGATTTGCACGGCGGTCTGGTATTTGCCCATATTGCCGCCGACCGCCATGAGCAGATGTTGCCGGCCTTCGATCATCGGCTCGACATGATGCGGATTCAGCACGAGACAGTCTTCGGTGAAGCAGACGAGCGAACCCATGTCAGGCAGGCCGCGCAGATGATGAAGAATCGCTTCGTACTTGTTGAGGAGCAGACGATGCGCCTGCGACTGGATGGCGATCAGCGATACGGTGTCGTGCGTGTAGCCGAGCAGCGCTGCGTAGTGTCGGCGATTGTTGAGAACCTGCGGGGTGTCGAATTGGATGAAGCTCAGACAACGGGTAGTCATGTCTTGTTCGAACCTGATGGAATAGCGTCGATGCGGCTTTTTTACAGATTGCGAAGTATCCGGAGGGCGACTTCCATTCGCTATCGGCCTGCCCCGAAATCAAAAGAGCCCGTCGGACAACGCATGATCCGACGGTCGCAACTGGGCAGATTTCCGTCGCAATCGGTCGAGCCTCGGCCTATATGGCCGTTTATATTTTACAGCGTCGCGCGTAATCGTCGTTTTCTGCAACACAGTATTGCGCTTCGGCAGTGAACGGCAGAATCCAGCAGTTCCCCGCAAGTCGACTCACGTGCGAACCGGTTCATCGAGCAAGCGATGAAGGAGGCCGCACTCTCCTACGACACATCGACTCACGACAAGAGGATCAGAAGATGAAAAGAGGATATGCCGCACGTCTTGCGCGCACGCGCATTTCGAAGCTCGCGGGGATCGCGCTCGCGGCCAGCACCGCCGGCGCACCGACGCTCGCGCATGCGCATGCGCAAAGCAGCGTGACGCTGTACGGCATTCTCGATGCGGGCATCACCTATGTGAACAACAGCGGCGGCGCGCATGTCTTCAAGTTCGATGACGGCGTGTCCTATACGGCAACCGGATCAGTTTTCGCGGCACGGAAGACCTCGGTGGTGGCCTGCAGGCGATCTTCGCGCTGGAGTCGGGCTTCAGACTCGGCACCGGGCGGTATGCGTTCGGCGGCATGGAGTTCGGTCGTCAGGCATACGTAGGATTGAAGAACCAGCAGTGGGGGCAGATTTCGTTCGGTAACCAGCTCGACATGACCGAGGAGTTCGTCTATCTCTACAACATCTCGGCATGGGCGATCGGCTATGCGATTCATCAGGGCGACTTCGACCGCATGAACGGCGACCGTCTGCCGAACTCGGTCAAGTTTCTGTCGGCTGATTACGGCGGCTTCACGTTCGGCGGCATGTATTCGTTCGGCAACGTGTCGGACAACTTCCACCAGAACAACGCATGGAGCGTGGGCGCGCATTAGCGCAACACCTTCAACCTAGGCGTCGCCTATACATAGCTGAACAACCCGAACGGCATCTACGCGTTCGATCCCCGTACGCGATGGTCGGCGCGCACACCTTCCTCGGCCAGCCGACGGTAACGAGCGATCCGGTCACCGGCGCGCGCACCGATCTCTTCGGCGCGAACCCGTTCCCGGTCGACAAGCAGGGCGCGCTCGCGGTGGGCGGCGCGTGGACGCTCGGCAACCTGATGCTGTCGGGCAATTTCACGTGGACGTCGATCAAGGGTCTCGGCGTGACCTCGTACATGAAGGTGTAGGAAGCCGGCGCGTCATATAACTTCCGCCCCGATCTCGCGCTGTACGGCGGCTATCAGCACACGCGCTTCCAAGGCAATCACTGGAATCAGGGCTCGCTCGGTGTGCACTATCTGCTGTCCAAGCGTACGGACGTGCATATCTCCGGCGATTATCTGCGTGCGTCGGGTCCGGTCGATGCGGTCATCGGCTATAGCTTCACGCCGTCGACATCGAATACGCAGGCCGATGTGCGTATCGGCATGCGTCACTCGTTTTGAGTATCACGCGGCGGCGAGCCTCGCGAGATGCACGGTGCACGGTGCGCACGCTGCGGTCCTGCCGGGGACTCGTGCCGAAACGCGTGCGATAACGTGCGCGAAAAATGCGAAGGCGATTTGAAGCCGCACGCGACGCAGACCGTGAGGATCGACATGTCGGTCTGCTGAAGCAGTTCGCGCGCGTCAGGTGCAGGCCGAGATAGAAGTGCGTGGGCGTTGTCCTTCATCGACGAGCAGAACAGGCGTTCAAGCTGACGACGCGTGATGCCGATATTCCGCAAGCGTATCGGGCGAAAGCGGCTCTTCCATGTACTGCTCCATCACGCCGATCACCTGAATCAGCTTGCGATTATGGATGCAGTAGCGCGCCGCGATTTGCATGCGCTGATGATCGCTGAGTTGCCGGATGCGTCCCAGCACGAACTGCTCCGACACTTGCGCGGCAAGCTCCGCGCCGTGATCGCGCGCGATCAAGTCCAGCATCATGTCGATGGACGCCGTGCCGCCCGCGCACGTGATGCGCCGCGCATCGATCTCGAACAATTCCTGACTCGTTTCGATCGACGGATAGCGCTCGGAGAACGCAGCCGCCGCTTCCCAGTGCACGGTCGCGCGCTTGCCGGCGAGCAGGCCCGCTTTCACGAGAATGAACCCGCCTGTATCGGTGCCGCCGAGCGTTGCGCCCGCGCGGTCCAGCCGCCTCAGCCAGTCGGCGATCTTGCGCGTGTAGCACGCGAACGGCTCGAATCCGGACACGACGATCACCGTGTGCGCATCGTTCACCTCGTCGATCGATGCTTCCGCGTTTAGCGAAATCTCGTTGCTCGCTGCGACCGATTTGCCATTCACGGACAGAATGTGCCACCGATACAGCTCGCCGCTGAAGCGGTTCGCGACGCGTAACGGCTCGATCGCGGACGTGAAGCCGATCGACGAAAAGCCGGGCAGCAGCAGGAAATGAAAGTCTTGTGGAACAGGCATCGAACCGAAAAACCTCGAAGCGGAGACTCCACCACGCTAACAACTGCAAAAAGCATGCGCAATTGGGCATGCTCCTTAAGTTTTTCAAGGCGCCGTGCGGACGGTGCACGCGTCATAGGCAGTCAAGTCCCGGTTGCAACGGGGCGTTCGAGCACTTTTATGCGGCGGTAATTTTGAGTCACGCCGGCAAGACGAACCGGCCTTCCAACCCAACTCACCGGAACAGCACGCCATGAGACACCGCGTTATTTCGACCCTGCTCTGCATCGGCGCATCCGCTGCCGGCTTCACGATGCCGGTAGCGCACGCCGCCGGAACCGACGACGCGACCTGCAAGACCGTGCGTTTCGTCGATATCGGCTGGACCGACATTACGTCGACGACCGCGCTCGCATCCGTCCTGTTCGAAGGGCTCCGATATACGCCGCGCCCCACGGTCGCGTCCGTGCCGATTTCGCTGGCAGGCCTGAAGAGCAAGCAGATCGACGCGGCGCTCGGCTACTGGTGGCCGGTGCAGGAAAAAGCGGTGCAGCCGTTCCTGGATGCGAAGACCATCGGACAAGCTCGAGCCACCAAATCGTCCGGCGCGAAGGCCCATGCTCGCCGTGCCAGCCTATGCGTACGACGCGGGCATCAAGAGTTTCGCGGATGTCGCCAAGCACAAGGACGAACTCGACGGCAAGATTTACGGCATCGAACCGGGCAGCAGCGCGAACGCGAAGATCCAGAAGATGATCGACACCAATTAGTTCGGTCTCGGCGGATTCAAGCTGGTGCAGTTGAGCGAGGCCGGCATGCTCGTCACGGTCGAACGCGCGATCCGCGAGAAGAGGCCGGTCGTGTTTCTGGCGTGGGAGCCGCATCCCATGAACATTCAGATGAAGATCAATTATCTGTCCGGCGGCGATGAAGTATTCGGCCCGAACTACGGCGAAGCGCGCGTCTATACGCTGATGAATCCAGATTTCCTCACGCCGCTGTCTGAACGCGGGTAAGCTCGTGCAGAACCTGCGCTTCACGACCGACCTCGAAACCCGCCTGATGCAACCGGTGATGAACAAGGAGCGGCCGGCGGACGCCGCGAAGGTGTATCTCAAACAGAATCCGCAATTGCTCGATTCGTGGCTCGCGGGCGTGAAGACGGTCGATGGCAGGATGGTTTGCCGGCAGTGAAGCAGTATCTGGGACTCTGATATTTGCCGGTCCGTTGATGCACGCATTGCACTCAGCGGACTGCGTCCAAACCGATTGAATAGCGCTATCGAACTAAACCATGAACTACGAAGTCATCGTGACCTGCGCGGTCCCCGGCGCGGGCGACACCACGTCCAAGCATCCAGGCATTCCCGTGACGCCTAAGCAGATCGCGGAATCCGCCATCGAAGCCGCGCGCGCGGGCGCGACCGTCGCGCACTGCCATGTGCGCGATCCGAAAACGGGCAAGGGCCGCCGCGATCCCGTGCTGTATTGCGAAGTGTTGGATCGCATTCGCTCGTTGGATGTGGACGTCATCATCAATCTGATGGCGGGCATGGGCGGCGATCTGGAAATTGGTCCGGGCGAAGAGCCGATGCGCTTCGGTCGTGGCACCGATCTCGTCGGCGGGCTGACGCGACTCGCGCATGTCGAGGAGTTGCTGCCGGAAATCTGCACGCTCGATTGCGGCACGCTCAATTTCGGCGATGGCGACTACATCTACGTATCGACGCCAACGCAATTGCGCGCGGGCGCGAATCGTATTCAGGAACTCGGCGTGAAGCCCGAGCTTGAAATCTTCGATACGGGCCATTTGTGGTTCGCTAATCAGATCAGATGTTGAAGGAAGGCCTGTTCGACGATCCGCCGCTGTTTCAGCTGTGCATGGGCATTCCGTGGGGCGCGCTGCCCGACACCAGCACGATGAAGGCGATGGTCGACAACCTGCCGCCGGGTGCGCACTGGGCGGGCTTCGGCATCGGACGCATGCAGAGATGCCGATGGTTGCGCAGGGATGCTGCTCAGCGGCCACGTGCGCGTCGGGCTGGAAGACACATCTGGCTCGATCGCGGCGTGCATGCGAGAGCAACGGTTCGCTTGTGCAGCGTGCGGTGGAAGTCATCGAACGGCTCGGCGCACGCGTGCTGACGCCCGCCGAAGGACGCAGGAAGCTCGGCCTGCCGGCGCGCGGCGAGCGGCCGCTGGAAAAACGCGCACTCGAACAATTCGCCTAATCTGGGCTGAATACAAGGACACGACGACATGCAAGTGAAGCAATTCGGCGCGCTCTGGGCGCGGGCGTGATCGGCAGCGGCTGGGTGGCGCGCTCGGGCACACGGACTGGATGTGACCGCGTGGGATCCTGCGCCGAACGCGGAAGCGCAGTTGCGCGCGAACGTCGCGAATGCCTGGCCCGCGTTCGAACGCGTGGGGCTGGCGAAGGGCGCGTCGCAGGAACGGTTGCGCGTGGTATCGACGGTAGAGGAATGTGTCGCGGATGCGAACTTCATTCGAGCCCGCCCGAGCGCATCGAACTGAAGCTCGCGCTGCACGAACGTGTGAGCCGCGCGGCGAAGCCCGAGGTGATCATCGGGTCCTCGACATCGGGTCTGTTGCCGAGCGAGTTCTATGCGAACGCGGTGCGGCCGGAGCGATGTGTGGTCCGGCATCCGTTCAATCCGGTGTATCTGCGACCGGCGAAATCGACGATGCGATCCGTTACGGTGCGGGCATCCGCTGGTCCTTCATGGGCACGTTCCTCACCTACACGCTGGCGGGCGGCAAAGCGGACACATGCGACACTTCATGCAGCAGTTCGGCCCCGCGCTCGAATTACCGTGGACGAAGCTCGTTGCGCCGAAGCTGACCGACGAACTGATCGACCGGGTGGTGGACGGCACGTCGCGTCAGACGAATGGACGCGGCATCAAGGAACTGGGGCGCTATCGCGACGACTGCATCGCGAGCGTGATCGATGCGATCGCGCAGGCGAAAGCGCGTCACGGTATCGGAGACTAAAGGAAGCGAGATGATCTACCGCGACACCGTCAAGCCCGAATGGGTCGATTACAACGGCCACCTACGCGATGCGTTCTACATGCTGATCTATACCTCGCGACGGATGCGTTCATGGACGCCATCGGGCTGGACGAGGCGGGACGGGCAGCGCGCAAGCGCACGCTCTACACGCTCGAAGCGCATGTGAGCTATCTGCGGGAAATTAAGGAAGGCGCGCCGGTGCGAGTGGATGCGCGGGTGATCGCGCAGGACAGGAAGTGCATCCATCTTTATCTGGAGATGTTCGAAGGCGAGGGTGCGGAGCCGGTTTCGGCGTGCGAGCAGATGCTGATGCATATCGACACGAGCGGCGCGCCGAAGGGCGCGCCGCTCGATGAGGATGTGGCGGCGAGGATCGCGGCGCAGACCGCGATCGATGCGAAGGACGCACGTTATGCGGGGCGGGTGATCGGGTTGCGCGTGCGTCGGCATCCGCGAATCCCGTCTGAGCGCGCCATCGCTTCAGCAACAACGCATTTGTCACCACGCTAACGCTCGAAAACGCCATCGCCGCGCCGGCGAACATCGCGGGTCGAGCATGCCGAGCGCGGCCAGCGGAATGCCGATCAGGTTATAGACGAACGCCCAGAACAGATTCTGCTGAATTTTGCGGTATGTGCGTCGCGAAATATCGATCGCATCCGCGACGAGCGCGGGGTCGCCGCGCATCAACGTGATGCCGGCCGTTTCGATGGCGACATCCGTGCCGCTCGCCATCGCGATGCCGATATCGGCGGCGAGCGCGGGCGCATCGTTGATGCCGTCGCCCGCCATCGCCACCACGCCCGGCGTCGATGCTTTCAGTTGCGCGACGACGCGCGCCTTGTCGTCCGGGAGCGTCTGCGCGAATACCCGTTCCGATGGAATGCCCAGCGCGCGCGCTGCCTTCGTTATCGCCCGTGACGAGCGCGCTCTTCACGCCCATGCGCGTGAGCCGGTCGACGGCGGCGCGCGCCGTGGGCGTCAAGGTGTCGCCGAAGCCAAGCAGCGCCAACGCGGTGTCGTCATCCAGATCGATGAGCCACGATACGTTGTTGCCCTGCGCTTCGAGTTCACGTGCGCGGGTAGCGAGCGTGTCAGGCACGCGCGCGCCGAGTTCATCGAGCCAGCTCCGCTGCCGATCGCGATGAGCCGATCGTCCACGGGCGTCTCCACGCCGCGTCCAACCATGGCATGCACAGCGCTTGTTTCACCATGACGCGGCTCGATGCCCGCTTCCTCGGCGGCTTCGATTACCGCCTTCGCCAGCGGATGCTCGCTCATCCTCTGCACCGCTGCAGCGATGGCCAAAGTCGCCATGCGATTCTGATCCGGCGCAACGTCGAAGGCGAGGAGACTTGGACGCCCGGCCGTCAGCGTGCCCCGTCTTGTCGAACGCGACGCCGCCGATCGCATGCGCCTGCTCGAGCGCCTGCGCATCCTTGATCAGAATGCTCTGACGCGGCGACGCCCGTGTCCGCCATGATCGCGGTCGGCGTCGCGAGTCCGAGCGCGCACGGGCACGCGATCACGAGCACCGATACCGCGTTCAGCAGCGCTGTCTCCGCGTTCGCGCTGTGCAGGTGCAGCAGCTAGCCGGCGAGCGTAATCAGCGCGATGCCGAGAATCGCCGGCACGAACACTGCCGACACGCGATCGACGAGCCGCTGGATCGGCGACTTTTCGCCTGCGCCGATTCGACCAGCCGGATGATGCGCGCGAGCGTCGTCTCCGCGCCGACGGCGGTCGTTTCGATGGCGATCGCGCTTTCGCGGTTGATCGAGCCGCCCGGCTCTTTCGCGACCAGCAAGGCTCTCGCCCGTGATGAGCGATTCGTCGATATGCGTGCGCCCCTCGCGCACGATGCCGTCCACCGGCACGCGTTCTCCCGGCCGCACGATCACGATATCATTGATTGTCACGTCCGCGAGCGGAATCTCGCGTTCGCGCGGTGGTCGGACGCAGCGCATTGAGCGCGCGGATCGTATCGGTGGTGTGGCGTTTGGGCGTTTGGCGCGCGCCTTCAGCCATTTGCCGAAGCGCACCAGCGTGATGACCACCGCCGACGCCCCGAAGAACAGATGCATCGCGCCCCCCGCCGTGCGCGGCCATCTGATAGACAGAAAGGCCCCACGCTGCCGATGTGCCGAGCGCGACGAGCAAAATCCATGTTGCCGGCGAACGCCCGCAACGCGCGATAGCCGCCCACATAGAAGCGCCAGCCGAAGGCCGAACTGCACGATGCTCGCAAGCACGAGTTGCAGCCACGGCGAGAGATCGGCGCCGAACATCGGCGCGAGCAGCGGCAGCGTGAGGAGCGCGCTGTCCGCGACGGCGGTGAGTTCGCCATCGAAGCCGCGGGCTTCGGCCGGAGGCCGCGCGTCGGGAAGAATCGGCGCGGCTTCGTAGCCCACCTTGACAATCGCCGCGATGAGTTGATCGTCGCTGACAGCGGCATCGGCATGAACGGTCGCCTTCTCGGTGACGAGATTGACGGCGACGCTGCCGACGCCCGGCACGCGCATGAGCATTTTCTCGACGCGCGCGACGCACGATGCATGTCATGCCAGTAACGGCAAATTCCGCGGTTCTCGGGTGGTCGGTGGTTTCGGTGGACATGGTGAACGCTTTCCTGAACTGGCCGGACGGCAGGCCGTTCTTCGATGAAACCAGTATCGACCTTCCAGTGATGGGAAGGTCAAGGAGCGATTTTCACAGACTCTCCGGCAACCCTCTTGCCCGCTCCGCGCGCGCCCGATGCCGTAAATGCAATAAATCGGGAAGCTTTTGCGCGAATTAAACAGGTGAACACATCGGGAAGTCTCAGAGGAAAGTAACAATTGCCGGCGGGATTCATCGTACGCGATGCCTGTGCCGCGCGCCGTCGCCACGTTTTTGCCCGTTTGCCAGTCGCGACGCGTCTGAGGCATCATGACGCGCACTGTCGCCCCAATTTTCGAGATGCTTTCCTTTCACGCTTTTGTGGAAGGCTTCTTGCCTATCATCAGCGGATAAGTTACAATTTAAATTCATAGATAGAAATAAATTCATAGATAGAAACGACGGCAGCCGGACGCGGGGCAGGAAGGGCAGAGAGAGGGGGCATGCGACAGTCCATCGGCGAGGAAATCAGGCGCGTGTCGCCCGAGATGATCCCAGCAAGTGATCCAGACAAGTGATCTCAACGACAGAAAAAACCGGATTCCGATTCGAATGAAGAACAACCGGCGCTGGACGTTTCCGCTCAACGCCGCTCTCTAGATGAGCGCCAGTTTCACCGGTATCGCGTCGCTGGCCAGCTGCGCGGCCGAAAAACAGCCCGAAGCAAAGGCCCAGACCGGCTGGATGAAGAATCAGGTCGCGCGTGGACCTTTGGCTTTCCGCTGGTGGTCACCGATATCGCGCGGGAGCGCGCCAGCGGCGTGAATACGTCGGGACAGGCGCCGCTGAACACGTTCCGTCACGCGAGCGCGCTGCCGCCGGTCGGCGCAACGGGCTGGCCGAGCGTCGATACGCTCAATTCCACCGCGTGGCTCGATGTCTCGGCCGGATCCGGTGATGGTCTCGCTGCCCGCCCGCGACGCGTGGCCGCTATCTCGACGCGCGCGCCGTCGACGCATGGACCAACGCGCTCTATTCCAGCGCCGACACCACGCCGTATCCGAAGATGCAGCTCATCGCGTTCGTGCCCGCCGGCTGGACCGGCACGCTGTCCGCTGCCGCGACGCGCGTCGAAACGCGCACGCCCTACGTGTTGCTGTTGGTGCGGGTGCGGGTGCGGGTGCGAGTGCGAGTGCGCGTGAACGGCACGCGCGATCTGCGCGCCGCGCGCAAGCTGCAGACGGCGATGCGCATCGAACCGCTGATGTCCGCCAAGGGCTCGGTCGCCGATCCGAGGCCCGTCGTGGCCTGCGCGTGGCCCGGCAAAACGGCACGGCAGCGCAGACGCCGCCCGTGCCGGCGACCACATCGCCCGGGTGCGCAGGCTGCATCGCTCGATGCGAACGCGTTTTTCGCGCGCCTCGCCCGCGCGCTTGACGACAACCCGCCTGCCACCGACGACACGCCCGCGATGGAACGTTTGGCCGACCTCGGCGTAAAGATCGGCGAATCGGTGCAATTCAAGAAGAGCGATGCGCCGCTGCTCGACGCGGGTCTCACCGACGGCCGCGAGCGTCTCTCGACCGTGCCGTCGAACGCGCTGATGAAGAACGGCTGGACGTGGTTCGGCGATGGCGTCGGCATCTACGGCAACGACTACATCCTGCGTGCGTATCTGGCGCGCCGCCAGGTCGCGACGACCACCAGGGAAGGCGAAGTGAAGCCGGTCGCGCAGGTCGACAGCAATTGGCCAGGCGCTCAACGGCGCGAACACCTACGTGCTGCATTTCGGGCGTGACCAGCTTCCACCGGTGCGCGGCTTCTGGACCCTCACCGCTTATTCGAAGGACGGCACGCTCAACGACAATCGCCGGCTGCGGCTGTCGCTCAACGATCGCGATCATCTGCGCAAGAATCGCGACGGCTCGGTGGATGTCTACGTATCGGCGGGATCGCCGGGACGCGCCCATACATCAAACTGGCTGCCCGCGCCGGACGGCGACTTTCAACTGACGATGCGCCTCTACGCGCCGAAGCCGCAGGCCAGTGACGGCTCGTGGGTGCCGCCCGCTGCGGTCCGACAGTAAGTCAGTCAATCCGTTACCAGATCAAGGCGAACATCCTCAGCGAGCGTGATTCTTTTCTTGAATTTTGCACGCGCCGATGTGTATTTGGCGAAAGTTTGCGCTTCGCCGCGTTCTATACTCGGACCATCACTTTCCCTGAGACAGCAACGTGATACGGCGCGCAAGCGAGACGCCGTCTTCGCGTCGCCGCGCGCATCGAATGTCAAGCGTCACCAAATCATGATTCGCTTCGGCCGGCCAAACTCTGCGCGGCGTGGTTCAGGCGCGCCGCACCCGGCGTGTGTTCATCGGGCTGATCATTGCGCTGCTCGTGATCGGCGCGCTCGGTTTCTTCGTCGCACCGCCGGTCATCCGGCATGTCGCAGAACAGCAGTGACCAAACTGCTCGACCGGCCCGTCTCCATTCGCCATATCGGGCTCAATCCCTATACGCTCGATTTCGAAGCCGATGGCGTGCATATCGGCAAGTCGCAGGCCAATCTCGCCCGGGCGCCGGACGCGTCGAAGGATTTCGCGGATGTCTCGCGCCTCATCGTGCGCACGTCGTGGGCGTCGTTGTTCCGGCTCGCGCCGGTCGAAAGTCGATTCGCCACGCTTCAACATCGTCCGCTACGACGCACAGCATTTCAATTTTTCCGATCTGATCGAGAAGTTTTCCAGGCCGTCGCCCAAGCCGTCGAGCAAGCCCGCGAAGTTCTCGGTGTCGAATATCCGCATCGAAAACGACGACGTCACGTTCGACGATCGGCTGCTGAAAGCGAAGCATGTCGTTGACCGTTTCGCGCTGCATATTCCGTTCATCGCGCCGCTGCCGTCCGCGACCGAAATCTTCGTGACGCCGCTGTTGCAGGCGCCGACGGTTCGCCGTTGCTCGTGAGGACGCACCAAGTCGTTCTCGAAGTCGCTCGAGTCGGAGATCGCGCTGTCGCTCGACGATCTCGACGTGCCGCTTGCGCTTAACGACATCGCCGTGACGCTCGACGGTTTTTCCGCGCTCGCGAAGACGCCCGCGCGCTATACGCTCAAGACCGCGCTGGATCACGGTGGCTCGCTCGATGCATCCGGCGACGTGACGCTCGCCGCGAAAACCGCCGATGCGAAGCTCAATCTGAACGCGCTCGCCTTGCCGCCGCTGCAGCCGTATCTGGCGAACGCGATGGCGGCGAGCGTCACGAGCGGCAAGCTGGGCGCGGATTTGCCGGTATCGGTGGACTGGTCGGAACCCGACGCCGCCGCGATACGCGTCGGCTCATGCGACGTGAAGCTCGATGCGCTGACGCTTACGCCGAACGCGGTGAATTGGCGGGCACCGCGCCGCCGCCGATCAAGCGCGGCTCCGCGGTCGCGAAGATCGACAAGGTGGATGTGGCCGCGCGCAACGCGCAGCTATCGAGCGTGCAGCTTTCCGGCCTGTCGCTCGATACGACGCGCCGCAAGGACGGCAGCATCGATCTGGCATCGCTCGCGGGTCCGCACACGAGACCGCGCCGGAGCCGAGCGCGACGCGCAAGATTCAGACGGCGCAGGCGGCGGGGCCGGCGTGGCACTACAGGATCGGCGAGATCGCGCTGGCCGATGTTTCCGCGAACGTCACCGACGAAACGCCCGCGCGGCCCGTGAAGCTGCATGTCGCGCCGCTGTCGGTGAGCGTGAAGCAGTTCAGCGACGATCTCGGCAAACTGCTCCGATGTCGACGGCAAGCTCACGCTGAACGGCAAGGGGTCGGTGACCGTCGGCGGCAACGTGACGGTGAATCCGCTCAAGCTCGCGCTGCACTTAAAGAGAAAGAAAGAGAAAGAGCGATCAGCTCGATGCCTCCGCGTTCGAGCCGTATTTCGGCGACAAGCTCAACGTCGATGTGGCGAGCGTGCACCTGAACGCCAACGGCGACATGACGATGTCGGGCAGCGGCAAGTCATTCGCCGCGACCTACAACGGCGACGTGTCGCTGTCCGACGTGCGCATGATCGACAAGCTGACCAACGACCGCTTCGCCGGATGGAAGCTGCTCGGCCTGACGAATTTGAAGGCGAGCTACAGCGAGCGCGGCACGGACGTGGAGGCGCGCGCATCACCTTCGTCAACTTCTACGGCCGCGTGCTGCTCGATTCGCAAGGGCGGCTGAACCTGAGAAGAGCGTGGTCGCGAACGACAACGGCACGACGCAACCGGTCGGCAAGCAGAAGGTCAAGGACGAAGAGCTTCACGACGCAAACGCGCCGGCCAGTGCCGCGAGCGCCCCGGTGGCGCCGAAGCCTGCCGCGAAGTCCGGGCCGCCGGTCAACATGCGCTTCGGCCAGCTAGGTGCTGCAGAACGGTCGCGTCACCTACACCGACAACTTCACCAAGCCGAACTACACGGCGAATCTCGTCGCGATCAACGGGACCATCGGCGCGTTCGGCACGCATTCGACAACGCCCGGGCCGGTCGATGTATCGGCCAAGCTCGCGGCGAACGGGCCGGTCGCGATCAAGGGGCAGGTGAATCCGCTGATCGAAAAGCCCGCGCTCGATCTGACCGCGACGGCGCACGATATCGAACTGATGAACCTCACGCCGTATTCGTCGAAGTACGTGGGCTATCCCGATCACCAAGGGCAAGCCCAATGTCGATATGTCGATCTGCACTATCAGCTCGCGGACAACAATCTTACCGCGAACAATCACATTTTCATCGACCAGCTGACCTTTGGCGATCACGTCGACAACTCGACCGCGACCAGGCTGCCAGTGCGGCTCGCGGTATCGCTGCTGAAGAATTCGCGCGGCGAAATCGATGTAAACATTCCGGTGTCCGGCTCGCTCGACAATCCGCAGTTCTCGGTGGGCGAGCTGATCTGGAGGCCGTGCTGAACCTCATCCAGAAAGCGGCGACGGCGCCGTTTTCTCTGCTCGCGCATGCGTTCGGCGGCGGCAGCGGCGAGGATCTGAACTACATCGAATTCGATGCGGCTCCGCCACGCTCAGCGATGCCGCGCACAAGAAACTCGAGACCATCTCGAAGGCGCTGGCCGACAAGCAGTCGGTGCGCGTGGACATCATGGGCCGCGTCGATCCGAAGGTCGATGAACCGGCGCTGCGCACGGCGTGGCTCGATCAGCAGGTGAAGCGCGCGAAGGTGCGCGACATGTCGGACAACGGCGAGAACGTGGACTGGTCGTCGATCAAGGTATCGGATGCGGACTACGACAAGTATCTGATCAAAGTCTACAAATCGGCGGACTTCAAGAAGCCGACCAACTTCATCGGCATGACCAAGAGCGTGCCGGACGACGACATGAAGGCCGCGCTGACGAAAAACGCACCGATCGGACGAAGGCTCGTTGCGCGATCTCGCGCAGCGTCGCGCATAGGCGATGCAGGAATACTTCGACGGGAAGATCGACAGCAAGCGGATCTTCACCGTGGCGCCGAAGCTGAATGCGGACGGCATCAAGGACAAGGGTGCGACGACGCGCGTCGAACTGGGGTTGAAGTGATGCGCGGAGCCTTGCGGAAACCGACGTGCCTAGGCCATTCGGACAATCTATTTGAACGAAAGAATGCGAATTAACATGGGCGATACCGACAACTCGAAAGAAAACGGGAATCAGCCGATGGGAACATCTTATGAGAAGGACGTAGTGGCGTGGGCCATGGAACAGGCCGCGTTGCTACGCGCAGGGAAGCTTGCGTCGATCGATATCGAGCACATATCGCAGAGGAAGTCGAGGACGTGGCCAAAAGCGAACGCAGAGAGTTGCTCAGCAGAATGTCCGTGCTGCTAGGGCATCTGCTGAAATGGAAGGTTTCAGTCGGATCGGCGCAGCAAGAGCTGGGGGGCGACCATACGCACGCAGCGCAAGGACGTCTTGTACGGATTACGCGCGATACGCCGAGTCTCAAGGTTCACTTCACCCACACTGAATGGATCGATCTCGTATGGTCGAAGGCGCGCAATCTGGCGGTCGAAGAGACGGGACGCGAGTTCGAGGTTTTCCCGGAGACTTGTCCATGGCCGATGACGACCGTGCTAGAGGAAGGTTTCCTCCCTGATTAGCAAGAGGAAGATGCGCGAGCCGGGAGGCTCGCGCATTCCATCCTCAATGCGCCCCCGACGCGCCCCCGACGACGCCCTTCGCCACCTTCGTGATCCAGATCATCGGAATGATCAAGATAAAGATCACCGCTGAAATCAGAAAGATATCGTTCAGCCCCATCATCGCGCCCTGCGAATTGACGGTGAAGTTGAACATGCCGCGCGCCTGCGCCTCGCTGACATCGAGCGTCGATTGCGACAGGCCGAGCGACTGCAGGAACGCCGGGTTATAAATATTCGCCTGCTCGGTCAGGCGCTCGTGATGCAGCGCGATGCGGTCATCCCATGCGTTGCCCGCGAGCGATGTGCCGACCGCGCCGCAAAACACCCGCGCGAAATTCGACAGTCCCGCCGCGGCCGGAATCTTCGACGGCGGCAGCCCCGACAGCACGATCGCCGTGAGCGGCACGAAGAACATTGCCATCGGAATGCCCTGCAACAGCGTCGGCAGCACGAGATGCCATGTATCGATCTCGATGACGTATTTCGAGCGCAGCCAGAACACGAACGCGAAGCCGATGAACGCCATGGTCGCGATGATGCGCGCGTCGCTGCGCGGCAGCACCTTGCCCATCACCGGCGCGAGCATCACCGTGAAGATGCCGAGCGGCGCGGTGACGAGACCGGCATCGACGGAACGGTAGTTCAGGTATTGCTGCATCCATTGCGGCAGCAGCACGAGATTGCCAAAGAACACGCCGTACGCGACCGAGGTCGCCACCGTGCCGCCGAAGAAATTGCGCCCGGAGAAGAGCCGCAGATCGACGACGGGATTCTCGTCCGTCAGCTCCCACACGACAAAGAAGGCGAACGCGATCGCCGCGATGATCCCCAGCGTGACGGTTACGGGCGACGAGAACCAGTCGAGGTCGCGTCCCTTGTCGAGCATGATCTGCAGCGACGCGACCCACGACACGAGCAAAATCAGCCCGATCACGTCGATGGGCGCCTTGCGCGTCGGCGATTCGCGCGTGCGGTAGATCATCCACGTCACGCCCGCCGCGAACAGGCCGACGGGAATGTTGATGTAGAAGATCCACGACCACGAATAGCTGTCGGTGATCCAGCCGCCGAGCGCGGGACCTGCGATCGGGCCGACGGTCGCGGTCATTGCCCAGAGCGAGAGCGCCATCGACGTTTTTTCCTTCGGATACGAGCCGAGCAGGATCGCCTGCGACAGCGGAATCAGCGGGCCGGCGACCGCGCCTTGCAACGCGCGCGCGATCAGCAGGACCGGAAGGCTGGGCGCGAGGCCGCACATCCACGAGGACAACACGAACATGAGGATCGCGCCGACGAACAGCCTGACCTGTCCGAGGCGCTGGGTGAGCCAGCCGGTCAGCGGAATCGACACCGCATTAGACGCCGCGAACACGGTGATGACCCAGGTGCCTTCGTTGACCGACACGCCGAGGTTGCCGGAAATGGTCGGAATCGCGACATTGGCGATCGACGAATCCAGCACGTTCATGAAGGTCGCGAGCGCCACCGCGAAGGTCGCGAGCACGAGCTGACCGCCCTGAAGCGGCGGCGGGGCGGCGGGGTTGGACGGCGTCGGCGTGCTCATGCGGCTCCTGGCGGATGGGTCGAGGCACTAGTATGCCTGTTGTTAAAAAAAGTTGCAGGGGCGCGTGGGATTAGCCGAATGGTTGAAGATTCCGAATCGCGTATCGACGCGTTGACACGTGGACGCACAGCGCTTACGCTGAAAATATCGATATGTATCTACGCGTTTGGAGCCATCATGCCGAAGCAAGTCCTAAAACTCCTAAAACGTTGGGGCAAAATAGCCTCGCAGTGCGCATACCTGCCAATATCGCTAGCCAACTATCGTTAGAGGGAGGAGGGGCAGGAAGTGTATGTCGAAGTAGAAGGCGGTCGCGTCACCGTGCGGCCGCACCGGGCGATCCGGCGATTTTCGCGCGAATGCCTGACTCAGCAGCACCGGGAGGGAAAGCTCGAGCGTCACGACGAGATCGATATTTCGGTGAACCCGTAGGCTTGGAATGGGGCGGCCCCGAAGACCCATCGCGCGAGGGCATCGAATGAAGAACGACATTCCTGATGCGGGCGATGTGGTGAGGTTGCATGTCGGACCGTCGAAGGGGGTAATGAGCAGGACGGCTATCGAGCAGTGCTCGTGATCTTCGATTTGCTGATGAACGAAATCATACAGAGTTTTACGGGTTTGCCGATTACATCGATCATCCGTGGTTGGGAAACCGAGGTTTCGCTGAGTAGTCTGGAGCGTCCAGGAGTCGCACTCGTGGGTCAGATTCGCAGTTGGAGCCACGTCGCACGCGAACTCCCCTATCGCGGTGAGACCGTATCGGACGACAAACTTGACGCTGCCCGGTTCGCGGTCCGTTCCTTTCGCAGCTGTGACGGAGAGCGCGCGGCCTCATCGCCGCGCGTCTCGACCCACCTCCGGCCTCACTTCGCCGAAACATCAATATCCCCACCAGATACTTCTTCGCGTACTTGTTGATCGTCCCGTCCGCCTTGACCCTGGCGATCGCCGCATTGAGCTTCGCCTTGAGCGCGTCGTTGCCCTTGCGCACGCCATACCCGATGCCGCTGCCGAGAATCCGGTCGTCGCGCACCGGCGCGCCGACGAACGCGAATCCCGCGCCGTCCGGCTTCGACAGGAAGCCGCTCTGCCCTGCCGGCGCGAACACCAGCGTCGCATCGAGCCGACCGGATTTCAGATCCGCATACACCTGATTCTGATCCTGATACGGCACGACCTTCACGCCATCGTTCTCCCAGTGCGCCTTGGCGAAAGTCTCCTGAATCGAGCCTTGCAGCACGCCGACGCTCTTGCCCTTCAGCGACGCAGGCGTTGGTTCGAGGCCGCTGCCCGCCTTCGCGATCAGCTGCGTCGGCACGCGATACACGACCGTCGTGAAATCGATTGCCTGACGGCGCTGGTCGGTGGCGCTCATCGCCGAATTGATCGCGTCGAACTTTGCGGCCCTGCAAGGCGGGAATCAGGCCGTCGAACGAGGTCTCGACCCATTTGCACTGCATCTTCGCGGCGGCGCACGCGGGCATTGCCGACATCGATATCGAGCCCCTGCAACTCGCCCGTCGAGGACTTCGATTCGAACAGCGGATACTGCGCTTCCAGTCCGAAACGCAAGGTGTCAGCGGCAAGCGCGCCGTTCGCGAACGAGCACGCGAGGCATAGCGCGGTGGCGAGGTGGGTGAGTTTCATCGTGTCGGTCTCCTGGAAAGGCTTCAAATCGAGCAAAGGCGCCGCGCGCCTTCGATGAGCGTGTCGTCGTCCTTAGCGAACGACAGGCGGATCAGCCGGTTGTCGGTGCCGTCCGTGTAGAACGCCGACAGCGGAATGGTCGCGACGCGCGCCTCGCGGATCAGCCGCAGCACGAAGTCGCTGTCGCTTTCGTTCGAGATCGCATAGTAGCGCGCGAGCATGAAGAAACTGCCTGCGCTCGGCAACAATTCGAAGCGCGAGCCAGCCAGTTCACGCGCAAGCAGATCGCGCTTGTGCTGATAGAACGGTCCGAGGTTTAGATAGCTCGATTCGTCGGCGAGGGCGTCGGCGAACGCCATCTGCATTGGCGTATCGGCCGAAAACGTCATGAACTGGTGAATCTTGCGGATTTCTGCCGTCAGCGCGGCAGGCGTCAGGCAATAGCCGACGCGCCAGCCCGGGACGTAATAGGACTTGCCGAAAGACGACGCAATCACACTGCGCTCCGCGAATTCCGGATAGCGCGCCATGCCGTGATGCGGCGCGCCCGTCGAACACGACATACTCATAGACTTCATTGGACAGCACGATGATCTTCGTGTCGCGCGTGAGGGCGGTGAGATGCGCGATGTCCGTCACCGTGAACGCCGCGCCGGTCGGATTGTGCGGCGTGTTGGGATCATGCGCGTCCTGGGCGTGATGGCGGCCGCAACTTCGTCCCAGGCGATATGGAAGTCCTCCGGCGACAGTTTGATCGCGATGGGCGTCGCGCCCTGCAGCTGCACGATCGGCGCATAGCTGTCGAACGACGGCTCGAAGTAGATCACTTCGTTGCCGGGATGCACGAGCGCGCTGATGGTCACGTACAGGCTTTCGCTGGCGCTCGCGACCACGGTGACTTCCGTGCCCGGATCGTATTGCGCGCCGTACAGCCGCTGCGTCTTCAGCGCGATGGCTTCGCGCAGTGCGAGCACGCCGGACATCGGATAATACTGGTTATGTCCTGCCCGCATGGTTCGCTCGACGCCTTCGATGAGCCGCGGATCGCACGAGAAGTTCGGCTCGCCCTGCGACAGGTTGAGCGCGTGGTGCTCCTCGGCCAGTTGGCCGATCACCGTGAAAATGGTCGTGCCGACCTTGGGCAGCTTCGACTCGGGAATGCCGGCGCTTTGCACGACGGGTGTCTTCGGTATGGCTTGCGAGAATGGTGGTCCGACGATTCAACCGCTCCCAAAATGCGCGGACAATCGAAACTTTGTCATACTAGCCATGCTTGCAGATCATGGCTCGATACGATGAAACCGCTGCCTTCCCTCGACGTCCTCAAAACCTTTCTGGTGGTCGCGCAAAAGCTCAATTTCACGTGCGCGGCCGATGTGCTCAATGTGACGCAAGGCGCGGTGAGCCGTCAAATCGCCGGTCTCGAAGCGCACCTCGGCCATGCGCTGTTCGTGCGGCAGGCGCGCGGGCTGGCGCTCACGCATCAAGGCGCGTTGCTGGTCCGCCGTTGCAGCAGGCGTTCGCGCAGATCGGCGAGGCGCGGCGCCGCGCAATCCGGCCCGCTGCGCGTGAAATGCCCGACCTGCGCGATACGCTGGGTGCTGCCGCGCGTCATCCGCCTGCAGAATGAGCGGCTCGAACTGGTGGTGGAAGTGACGGCGTCTGTCGCGCATGGTGTCGATTTCAGTGCCGAGCCGTTCGACGCCGCCATCGTGTTCGCAAGCGGCGGACGTCCCGCGATCAAGGGCGCGAGCGTGAGCCATCTGTTCGACGAAGTGCTGACGCCCGTGTGCGCGCCCGAATTGTGGAAGCCGCGCCGAGTGCTGCCGATCTCGCCGGCAAGACCCTGCTGCATCCGATACGCGACCGCCGCGACTGGTTGCGCTGGCTCGGCGCATTCGGTCATCCGGAACTGCCTTCGACCAAGGCGCAGCACTTCGACACGCTCGACTTCGCGATGTCGTCCGCAATGCAAGGCTTGGGCGTCGCCATCGGCGATGTGTCGCTGACCGAAGACGACTTGCGCGCCAGGCACGTGATCGCGCCGTTTGCATTGCGCGTGCCGAGTGGCGCGGCTTACTCTTCGCCTATCCCGAGCGGCCCGCGCCGAGCGCGGCCCTGCAACAGTTCGTGCAATGGCTCGCCGGGAAAGCGGCCGCGACGCAAGGAAAACTAAGTATCAGCTAAGTTGTGTAATGCAAATCACTTGCGATGCGCATGGCACTGTCGAAGCCCATAGAAATCCCACATCAAAAATAGGAATTTGCGTCAGCGGCACGAAAGGTTGGCCCCACTAGTCGACTGCGTGATTGATTTGGCACCGGGTGGATCCGAGGCGAAGGATTGTCATACTTCCACTTGATCGGCTTCGGATTTTTGTTGTGCTGGCGGATGTCGTGCATGAGCTTGCGATCGAAGTCTTTTACTGAAGTGAAGATGC